>JBDUAU010000045.1:0-6438 GCA_040004485.1 Saprospiraceae bacterium | reverse complement strand
CTACCCGTGATACGGATATACCTACATTGATAGCGGGTCGAATACCTGAATTAAATAATCCGGATTCAAGGAAGATCTGTCCGTCGGTGATGGAGATCACATTCGTAGGAATGTATGCAGATACGTCTCCTGCCTGTGTTTCAATAATCGGTAGTGCTGTCAATGAGCCACCTCCTTTGATGATGGGTTGGCCATTAGCATCTTTTCCTTTTTTTAAACTTTCGGGAAGATCATTCATCTGGCGGGCGATATCATCATTGTTGATAATTTTTGCGGCTCTTTCCAATAACCTGGAGTGCAGATAGAATACATCACCAGGATAAGCTTCACGTCCTGGTGGGCGACGAAGCAGAAGTGATACTTCGCGGTAAGCAACTGCTTGTTTTGACAAGTCATCATAGATGATCAAAGCCGGACGACCGGTGTCCCTGAAAAATTCCCCAATCGATGCACCTGCAAATGGAGCATAAAACTGAAGAGGAGCTGGATCTGATGCCGAAGCAGAAACAATCACTGTATAATCCATAGCACCTGCTTCCTGTAAGGTCTTTGCAACAGAAGCAACTGTAGATGCTTTTTGACCCGAGGCTACATAGATGCAGTATACAGGTTGTCCTTTTTGGAAAAATTCTTTTTGATTGATTATTGTATCAATGGCGATAGCAGACTTGCCTGTTTGTCTGTCGCCAATGATAAGTTCACGTTGGCCACGACCGATTGGGATCATCGCATCGATGGCTTTGATACCGGTTTGCAGTGGCTCAGCAACAGGCTGGCGATAGATTACACCAGGTGCTTTGCGCTCGAGTGGCATCTCATATTTATCACCACCGATTGGACCTTTTCCATCGATAGGTTGTCCCAGTGGATTCACTACCCTGCCGATAAAACCCATGCCTACATTGATGCTGGCGATACGGCCTGTGCGTTTGACACGTGAACCTTCGCGGATGTCATCACCTGATCCCATCAATACGACACCGACGTTATCTTCTTCGAGATTGAGCACGATGGCTTCAACACCGCTGTCAAATTGAACCAACTCTCCGGCCTGCGCCCTGTTCAATCCATAGACACGTGCTATTCCATCTCCGACCTGTAGTACAGATCCAACTTCTTCTAATTCAGCAGCACTTTGAAAACCTGATAATTGCTGTTTTAGTATGGCCGATATTTCATCGGGTTTGACATCCACCATGATTTTTATTATTTAGTGTTGATCGTTATTTATATTTTAAACCGCTGCCTGGTAATCTTTACTTGTAAATTGTTTGCGTAGTTGATCCAATTGATGAGATACACTGGCATCATATAATTTGTCTTCAAAGGAAATTACAAATCCTCCGATGAGGTTTTTGTCGACTGTGGTCCTGAATTCAATATTTCCTCTTGTCATTTTACTTTCAATGAGTTTTTTGCGAATAGATGTAAGTGTTTCTTCAGCAAGAGATTCTGCAGAGACTATATTCACAATAGAAATACTTTTTATTTGTCTGTATTGATTGATAAATTCCTTTCCTATATCAGCAAGTTCAGATTCTCTTCCTTTTCTGACAATGATATGTAAAAATGAATTGGTCAGTGTGTCAATTTTCCCCTGGAAAATAGCATCAAGTACTTTTTCTTTTTTATCCGATTTGACAAGAGGGCTTTTCAGCAGGAGTGCAAAGTCACGATTTTCAGTAGCCTTGACAAATGATTCGACATCTTTCAATACCATATCAAGTTTGCCTTGTTCGATGGCAAGGTCAAGTAGTGATTTCGCATATCTGGAGGCTATCCTGTAAGTTGACATTTTTCGATTGACGATTTACGAATGACGAATGACGATTTATTGGCGTTAATCGATAAATTAACTGAGTTTGATCTCATTGACAAGCTTATCGACCAGGCTTTTTTGTTCAGGTGTATTCATTTGCTGGCGAATGAGTTTTTCAGCGATATCGATGGACATTTGACCTACCTGGTTTTTAACTTCTATTATGGCTTTATTTTTTTGGTTTTCAATTTCCTGGCGGGCATCGATGACTATTTTATTCGCTTCTTCTTTTGCCTTATCTCTTGCTTCTGAAATCAATTTATCGCCGGTGAGTTTTGCTTCGCGTAATAGTTTTGCTCTTTCTTCGCGTGCTTCACTCAGCAGACGTTGATTATCTGTATTGAGCATTGCCATTTCCTCCTTTGCTTTTTTAGCTTCATTAAGAGCGGATTGAATATCGTCTGCACGTTTCTTCAATGAATCTTTGATGGGTTTGAAAGCAAATTTTCCGACGATGCCCCAAAAGAGAAGAAAGATCACCAGTGTCCAAAGCAATAAGCCTATTCCCGGCCTGGAGACATTGAAATCTGCGAGGAAAAAAAGATCCATTTTATTTTTCTTTTAATGTTGTTAATTTCTTGCTTTAAGAAGATACCGGCAGCCGGACCAATCGTACGGCAACCGGTATTATTCTTTTGCACAAATCTATTTGACGACTAGTGACAATACGATCGCAATAAGCGCTGCACCTTCTACAAGGGCTGCTGTAAGGATCATGTTAGAACGGATATCTCCGATGGCTTCCGGTTGGCGCGCTATGGCTTCCATAGCTTTTCCCCCGATAGAACCTACACCGATACCAGCACCGATGGCTGCTAGTCCCATCCCAATGGCTACAATAGAACCTGTCATGTTAAAATATTTATTGAGTTAAAAATGATTTTCGATTTTACCCCCCACCCCCTGAAAAAGGGGGAGTTGAATTTTGGATTTTCGATTTTGGAATTACGATTTATTAATTTTACTATTAATAAAAAGTTACTCGTTACTCGTTCCCGCATCTTGACTTCGTCTTCGGCGGGATCTTCGCTGTGCTCGATATTCGTTACTCGTTATTCGTTATTCTTAATGTTTTTCTGCATGATGATGTTCCTCAGTGGCTGCTCCGATATATGAAGCGACCAGAAGTGTAAATACATATGCCTGTATAAATGCTACCAGCAATTCAATCGCCATGATAAACATGGTAAGAGGTGCAGCAACGAGAATTCCACCTGCTACACCGCCAATGCTTTTTCCCATTTGGCCGAAAACGAAAATCAATCCGACAAATGACAAAACAACAATGTGACCGGCTACGATATTGGCAAAAAGTCGCAGCATGAGTGTAAATGGTTTTATAAATACCCCCATGATCTCTACTGGAGTAAGAATTAATATTTTTATTATCGCAGGCACACCAGGCATCCATATGATGTGGCGCCAGTAATCTTTGTTGCCATTGATGATCACTACGAAGTAAGCTACCAAAGCAAGTATCGCCGTGACCGCCAGATTACCGGTTATGTTACTTCCACCCAAGAAAGGTATCTGCCCAAAAAGATTCAATGCCAGAATGAAGAAAAATAAGGCACAAAGCATTGGTAAAAATTTCTCCCATTTAGGACCGAGGAATGGTTTTGCAACTTCATCCTGGATAAATAGAAAAATGGGTTCTACTAATGATTGCAAACCTCTTGGTGCGAGTGACGCACGATTTCTGTATGCTTTTGCTATCCCGAAAAAGGCCCATCCTAACAGAAGGGAGATCAGGATCATCGACAATACATTCTTCGTAATTGAAAAATCATAGAAAGATGTCAGTCCTCCGCCAAACAAACCACCATCTGCCGTACTTTGTGCTTCGAGCAAATAATGTTTGCCCTGATAACACGCATAAATGTTTGAAATAGTCTTGCCATCAGCTGTTGTGACATCATGTGTGTACCCTTCCAGTTCCACTTCACCTGTTGGAAAAGAAGCATCTGTGATATGTTTTACCTGACCTTCATCAAGGACATATCGATTGTAAGCTTTATGACCTTCTCCATGACCATAGAATTCAAAATCAAATTTTTTGGATGAAAAAAAATCCCAACCCTGGCCTTTAGAATATAGGATACAAGGAAGAGGAAAATTGAATGAGCCTATGCTGTAAACATTTGCATCGGATATGTGATGATATGCCGTATTCGTAGCATCAAATTCAGTTTCTTCTATATCACCATGAAAATGGCAGGCATGTGCTTCTTCACCTTCATGGGGTTCAATTTTGGTGGAATCCAAGGCATGATCAGCCATTTGTTGGTGATTCTCAGAGGTTTGCTGGGAGAAGCCTATCGCCGGAAAGGCAAACATAATGGCGATAGCCGGGATGAGCGTAAAATGGACAAAAAACTTACGTAAATCCTTCATTAGCAGAGGGTATCCTTCAATTCAGGCGCAAAAGTACGAAAGTGAGGCTGCGTAAACAAGCCATGTTTCAAAGTTTTTCCTCATCCTGAAACAAGGAAATCAAATAATCTTATTAGGGTCAACATGGCAAAAGATTAAATGGCATTTTGCCTCGTAGCCTAATATAAACAGGGGAAAATGAAGTTTGGCAGAATGAATTTTATGCACCAATGAACCTGGAAGCTGATTTCGGCGAAAACAGAACGCACATGGTTATCTGGCGCAGAGGTTTTCGTTTCGGCTTCTCAACAGTCGAAACAAGCGACAGCACATCGCAAAATAACTTTTTGCTTACTGCAAATTGCCAATTACTGTCTCTGGGTAGAAAACATCCCGTGACAGATCAATCTGCTCTATGCTCTCTGCCTTTTATCTCGCGTAGGCAATCGATCTCTTCTCTCTGATCACCGTCACTTTTACCTGTCCTGGATATTGCATTTCATTCTGGATCTTTTGTGAGATCATGAAAGAGAGATCATCGACAAATTCGTCTGAGACTTTTTCACTTTCAACGATGACACGCAATTCTCTACCGGCCTGCAATGCATATGCTTTCTGAACTCCTTCAAATCCCATCGCCAGATCTTCGAGATCACCGATACGTTTGAGGTAGCTTTCGAGGATTTCTCTTCGTGCACCGGGACGGGCGCCGCTGATCGCATCGCAAGCCTGGATGACTGGAGAAAGAATATTGGTCATCTCGATCTCATCGTGGTGCGCGCCGACAGCATTACAGACTTCAGGTGATTCACCGTGCTTTTCGCAAATCTGCATACCGAGGATAGCGTGGGAGAGCTCTGATTCTTCTTCACTTACTTTTCCAATATCATGTAAGAGACCTGCACGTTTCGCCACTTTCACCTGTTTTGGATTGAGTCCAAGTTCAGCGGCCATGACTGCACAAAGTTGTGCGGTCTCGATACTGTGTTTTAATAGATTTTGTCCGTAAGATGATCTGAATCTCATGCGGCCTACCATCTTGACGAGGTAAGGATTGAGACCGTGTACATCAAGATCGATCACAGTGCGCTCACCGATCTCGATGATTTGTTCGTCCATTTGTTTTTTCACTTTTGCTACGACCTCTTCGATACGTGCGGGGTGAATACGGCCATCGGCTACAAGCCTCTTCAATGCGATACGGCAGATTTCGCGACGGATCGGATCAAAACTTGAGATGACGATGGCTTCCGGAGTATCATCGACTACGATTTCTGCGCCGGTGGCTGCTTCAAGAGCTCTGATGTTTCGTCCTTCGCGGCCGATGATCTGGCCTTTGATATCGTCTGATTCGAGATTGAATACGGATACTGTATTTTCTATTGTGTATTCCGCGCACATCCGCTGGATGGTCTGGATGACGATCTTTTTAGCTTCACGAGCTGCATTGGATTTTGCTATGGCGACAGCTTCTTTCTCGACAGCCATGGCCTGAGATTCGGCTTTGGCTCTGATGGCATCGATGAGTTGTTCTCTGGCTTGAGCTTCAGTAAGTCTTGCTATGGTTTCAAGTTCTTTTATGATTTTCTCGGTGGACTGATCAAGCTCTTCTTTGCGTTTGGAGACGACCTTCATTTGTTTTTCGAGGTTTTCCTTTATGGCTTTGACTTCTGATTCACGAACCTCAAGACCTTCGGCTTTCGAATTGATGGAGTCAAGCTTGGATTTTAGCTCATTTTCTTTATTCACGACATCTACTTCCCTGTCTTTGAGTTCAAGCTTATGTTCAGCTTTTTCGGTTTCAAACTGGGCTTTGAGTTTGCCATATTTTTCCTTAGCCTCCTGGATCTTACGGTTCTTGATGGCTTCGTTCCGGGCTTCGGATTGGGCTTCTATTTTTTCGGCTTTGGTTTCGGCTTCATCGACCAGACGTTTTGCTGTGAGCCGGGCTTCCTGTACGGCGAGGTCTGCCTGTTTGTTGCTTTCTTCGAGGAGACGTTTTTTTCCTCCTTTGACAAAGAGTGTGGTGAGGAGGTATCCGATCACTAATCCGACTACGGCAAGTCCTCCGGCTAATAGTATTGTATTCATTTCCATTCCAAAAAAGATTTTAGGTCAACAATATGATTGTTGGCCAAGATGCCTTTAAAGAGTGTAAGAGGAATGGTAAAACCGGAGGACTATTCTGAATATTGAGCTTCTACAACCTCGAGATGTTTCTGAATATCAATCAATGTATTCCAGGA
>JBDUAU010000713.1:0-1943 GCA_040004485.1 Saprospiraceae bacterium | reverse complement strand
GTTCTTCAGAAGGAAGAATTTGTTCTAATTCAGGTCTATTCAGGAGGTTAGGAGGGGTACCCCATTTCACTAATAAAAAAATCGAAATTTTAGCATTTTTCTCCCACTTTTTGGGTCTTTTTTGACGTTACAATGGCTTTAAGTTGATTTTTCAGAAAGTTTTACACACTCTGACATTTTTTTTATCTGTGTATATCCCACGATTTCAACATATTATATATTTTCTCCACATGATGTGGATAAAATGATTTCATATTAAATAAAAACTTCATTTATTTAGTGGCATCAAGTCAGGGGTGCTTCCGAATCCAACCAAACGACGCCTTCTCCTCTTGATTTTGGTTACCTAGTCTAATTATAGGCATTCAGTACCCACCTGAGAAAATTGTTGAAAAGCAGTTTTCATTCGGGAAGTTGTTGTCTCAGGTCGTAAGCGTCCACAAAGACAACCATGGAATTGTCGCCTCTGGTGAGAACAGGATTTAGAACAAAACAAAACATACAAACCACAGATCAGTATGCTAAAAGAAGATACATTGACAACAGCGAAAACAGAACCCATATTAAGTGAGAACCCGGGCCGGTTTGTAATATTCCCTATTCAACACCATGATATATGGCGGTTTTATAAATTATCCCAATCCAATTTCTGGACCGCTGAAGAAATTGATCTTCAACAGGATCTCGTCGACTGGAATACCAAGCTCAATGATGATGAGCGCCATTTTATAAAACATGTGCTTGCATTTTTTGCTGCAAGTGATGGTATCGTCAATGAAAATCTCGCGGAGCATTTTGTCAGCGAAGTGCAATACGCTGAGGCCAAATTTTTCTATGGCTTTCAGATCATGATGGAAAATATCCATTCCGAGACCTATAGCCTGCTTATAGATACATACATCAAGGATCCAAAAGAGAAGGATTTTCTCTTCAATGCGATCGATACCCTCGACTGTGTGCGTAAAAAAGCACATTGGGCACTGAAGTGGATCAGTAAAGGAAACTTCCATGAACGCCTCATCGCTTTTGCTGCCGTAGAAGGTATCTTCTTCTCCGGTTCATTCTGTTCGATCTTCTGGTTAAAGAAGAGAGGACTAATGCCTGGACTGTCATTTTCCAATGAATTAATATCAAGAGACGAAGGAATGCATTGCGATTTTGCATGTCTTCTTTATAATAATCACCTCGTCAATCGTCTGCCATCTGAGACTGTATATGATATCATCAAAGATGCAGTGGAGATTGAAAAAGAATTTGTGAGTGACGCGCTACCGGTCAAACTGATCGGGATGAATGCAGATCTCATGTGCCAGTACATTGAGTTTGTAGCTGACCGTCTTTTAGTTTCTCTTGGTCAGAAGAAAATCTACAATGCTGAAAATCCATTCCAGTGGATGGAACTTATCTCCATCACAGGGAAGACAAACTTCTTCGAAAAACGTGTTGGTGATTATCAGAAGGCAGGCATCATGAGCAACCTTAGCAATCCTGATGATCAGCTGTTCTCCCTCAACGAAGAATTTTAATCAACTACTCTTATTTCTCCTATTATATAATTTTTAATCTCCCCCTCTATTATGCAAGTCATCAAACGAACCGGCAAACGTGAAGAAGTTAGCTTCGATAAGATCACAGCACGTGTAAAAAAATTAGTCTACGGTCTGTCAGATCATGTCAATCCGATCAAGATCTCCATGAAGGTGATCGAAGGATTGTACGACGGAGTCAGCACATCAGATCTTGACAACCTGGCTGCAGAGACAGCGGCTACCATGACGGCCATCCATCCGGATTATGCACTTCTCGCAGCGAGAGTAGCCATATCCAATCTTCATAAGAATACTAATAAGTCGTTCAGCGAAACGATGGAAGCGTTATATAATTATATCGATCCGATCACCAAACAAAAAGCTGGTCTGATCAGTGATATGACCATCGATATC
>JBDUAU010000387.1:0-6442 GCA_040004485.1 Saprospiraceae bacterium | reverse complement strand
ATTGATTTCGATTCATTTAAATCGAAAATCGAATGGTTCGACTTGCTTTAACTCAGCCTCGTGCTACAGCTCAGCAACCATCGAAAATCGAAAATCTCACGGAGCTAGCCTTTCGATTGTCCAGATGGATTTATTTTTAGTATACCTGAACCTGTCATGCAATCGTTCATGCCGTCCTTGCCAGAATTCAATCAGATGAGGCTCAACATTGTATCCACCCCAAAATTCAGGATAGGGGATCGGATCTATATTTTCAAACTGCTGATTGAGTAAAATAACTTTTTCGTCCAGTACTGTCCGATCCGGTATGACTTTGCTCTGAGGGGATGCTAATGATCCAATCTGGCTGCCACGGGGTCTTGAATGAAAATAAGTTTCAGATTTTTCTTTAGATAATTTTATGGCTACACCTTCTATCCTGACCTGCCTTTCCAATTCTTTCCAAAAAAAGACCAGTGCTACTTTTGAATTTTCAGCGATATCCCTTGCTTTATCGCTGAGGTAATTTGTATAAAATTCAAAACCATCATGCGTTACTCCTTTTAATAAAACTATTCTTGCAGAAGGCTGGCCATGCTTGTCCACCGTGGCCAGTGTCATCGCATTTGGTTCGACGATTTCCGAAGAGACAGCTTCATCCCACCAAAGCAGGAATTGTTCAATAGGATCAGCATCAAGATGTTCTAAATCCAATTTGCCTTTCTGGTACGATTTACGGATATCTTCAATTTTTTTCAAAACGATATTTCTATGTAAAAATGAATAAATATGTCAGTAAGTAATGCTCAAAGATAAAGACAATTGCCGTGGCAGGAGTTTGCCCCTGCTACATGTATGATTGCCGTGGCAGGAGTTTGCTCCTGCTACATGTATGATTGCCGTGGCAGGAGTTTGCTCCTGCTACTAAGAATTATTTTATTCTGATATCTTGCCGGCCATTCTTTTTATAGTACAAAACTTCATTGTCAACAGAATATGGGGATTGGGTATAAATTATTTCATCCGGAGATTTTTCAGGGAAGGCTATCCAGGCGGAAATATTTCGAGGGCTGGTATTACAAATTGGTTTCTACTGATGAAATGAAAGCTATCGCCATCATCCCTGGAATAGCGCTCTTCAATAAAAAGGAAAGGCATGCATTTATCCAGGTATTTAATGGCGTAGATCACACGACAAGCTACCATCGATTTGACATCGGGGAATTCAAAGCAGGAAAAAAAGAGCTTGACATCACCATCGGCCAAAATCATTTTTCAAAACAAGGAGTGAATTTGGATTTGCCTGAAATAAAGGGGGAAATTTCATTCTCCAATATGATCTCTCCTGTTTCTTCTCTCATTAGCCCGGGTGTCATGGGATGGTTCAGTTATGTACCCTTCATGCAATGCAGGCATGGTGTAGTGAGTATGCATCATGACCTCATCGGAGAGACGAGTGGGACATTTGGAATTACAGACTGGCGCGACGGCATCGGTTATATCGAAAAAGATTGGGGCGCCTCCTTTCCAAAATGCTGGATCTGGATGCATAGCAATCATTTTGATGTACAGAAGCCGGCTTCTATCATGGCATCTGTCGCCCACATTCCATGGATGGGAAGATTTTTTCCGGGATTTATAGTTGTGCTTGTCATTGAAGGCGTAGAATACAGATTTGCAACGTACAATCAATCGTTGATGAAATGCCTCGTCTTCGACGATATGGTGTTATTGGAATTTAAACATCATGATCTACATCTTTTAATCACGGCTTACAGAGGCGAAACCGCGACACTGCACATGCCTGTTCAGGGACAGATGACAGGTAAGATGAGTGAAAGCCTCCGGGCACGACTTGAAATACGATTGCTAAAGAATGATCATGAAATATGGTCTTCAAATGGTACTACTGCAGGATTGGATATTTACGGTGATACCACTGTCCTCGAAAGCTCTGCCTGGCGAAAATAGTTTGAGTCAGTTCTGTGATCTAAATTTGCACATATGTTTAGGATCATTTGTCTGGTTTTATGTTTTGGATTTGCATTTTCCTCATTTGGCCAAAACCAGCCCAACCCTTTTGATCTAAAATTCAGACCATCCCGGCAACAGTCAACTTCAACTAAAGCTATTATTGATTCCTCCGCCTCAGATACTCCTGTTCTAAAGCACGAAGAATTGCCCATAAATAAAAATATTACAAAACCAGTCGTTGATACTTCTTCCATATCTGCTATAAAGGATACTTCCGCGGGAAAGTCAGAAAATAATCCCTTTGAACTGGCAAAAGGAGCAAAAAAGGAGACAAAATCCGCATCCCAGGGAACATCGGAAGTCCAGTTTCATAATAATCCCGCAGTAGTTCCTCCTGTCAGCGTGGTGGCCAGGCATAGGTCGAAGGGTATCCAGATTTTCTTCATCTTGCTGAGCCTTCTATTCCTCATTTTCATTGTCAATGTGGAAAGGAATTTTGTAAAAGACCTCTGGAGGGTGATCTCAAATGAGAATTATAGCTCCCTCCACCTTCGGAATCAACGAAACACGATGAGGCAGATCCTTCTGATGATGGGATATATGATTTTTGTCCTCCAGGCTGGTATCTTTTTGTGTCATGTATTAGTCCTTTTTGGATATTCCGGTGGTTATTTGAGCAGTATTTGGGCTTGTGTAGGATTTGTTATCGTTATATATTCCATCCGGCATATTGTCATCAGGTATTTACGCTGGCTTTTCAACAATGAGAAGGAAATGAGCCTTTTTGGATTTGACATCAGTACCTTCAATATCATGGTGGGCCTGGTGCTGCTTCCTATTAATGTTCTCTTAAATTTTGGACCTGATTCTTTGGCTAAAACACTGGTTATCATAGGCCTTATCGTAATAATGGCGGCCTATCTGATGCGTCAGCTCCGCTGGATGTTGACCGCGAGACAGCTGATAGCAAATAGTCTATTTCTCTTTTTTGTGTATCTTTGCACAGTTGAAATCTTGCCCCTGTGGGCTATTTTGACATTTTTCTGGTAAGTGCCTGATCGATTAAATCCCTCGGAATGGTTACAAAAAGTATCAACGCAAGTCCAATTTCTACCCCTAAACTGAGCGTGAAAACTATCTTGGTTTCACAACCCAAACCAGAACGATCACCCTACTACGATATTGAAAAGAAATACGGTATCCAGATCGACTGGAGGCCCTTCAATCACGTGGAGCCAGTCACGGAGAAGGATTTTCGCAAAAATCGTATCCGTCCTGATGAATTTCAGGCCGTGGTGATGACCAGCAAAAACAGCATTGACCACTTCTTCCGGATTTGTGAAGAGATGAGGATCAAAGTTTCCCAGGACATGAAGTATTTCTGTACCTCTGAGACTGTAGCTCATTATCTCCAAAAATTCATCCAATACCGCAAGCGAAAGGTGTTTGTTGGCGAAAGAACGATCCAGGATCTGGCGAGCCCACTTCAGAAACACAAGTCTACCACCAGATTTTTGGTCCCATGCTCCAACCTCGGAAAAGAAGACGTGATCGATTATCTCAAAGGAAAAGAGGTCAACTTTGAATCTGCTATCATGTACAATTCAGTATCAAGCGATCTGTCTGATCTGCGCGATATCTTTTATGACATGCTGATCTTTTTCAGCCCTCAGGGAATTGAATCTTTATTTGAGAATTTTCCTGACTTCAAACAGAACAATACACGCATCGCTGTCTTTGGAAACATTACAGCCAAAGCTGCTGAAGACCATCATCTCAGGATTGATGTCATGGCGCCGGCGCCGGGTATATCCTCAATGTCGATGGCACTGGACAAATATCTGCAGGAGTCGAATAAGGAACATCACAAATAGCATACAGGACGTATATCTGTAAGTTAGCCCTTCAAGTGATATCCATGTTATCTTACAATTGATGATACCTTCACTATCAAGGCCTTCATTGATCAATTCATTGCAATCGCAATTAATTCATCATGCACTACCGGGAGTTTCTGCTCATGAAAAAATGGCTCATCCTGTCCGCAAAGCCAATCTGATACCTGATCCCGCAACTTTAAAGAATGCGGCCGTTCTGATGGTTCTTTTTGAAAAACATCCTGATGATTTCCATCTGATTTTTATAAGACGTACGACAACCCAGAATGGTGATAAACATTCCGGACAGATTGCATTTCCCGGAGGTAAAAATGAAATCACGGATCCGGATTTAATGTATACGGCTCTTCGTGAAGCCCATGAGGAAACTGCAATGGATCTTACTCAAATTGATGTACTAGGGGCTTTGAGTCCGATTTTTATCAATGTGAGCAATTTTTTAGTCCATCCTTTTCTGGCTTTTTCATGCGATATGCCTTCTTTGGTTAGACAGGAAAGCGAAATAGAAGAGATTCTGGAGCTACCCTTATCTTCTTTTCAAAATCCGTCTTCTGTTCAGGAGACCAGAATTCATATTTCCTCAGATATCATACTCAATCATGTGCCTTGTTTTAAAGTCCTTGACCATATCATCTGGGGTGCCACAGCCATGATCATGAATGAATTCCTGGAGATCCTTGACCGGACTTAAGGCTTGTCCGCCGACATTTCCGTAAATTTGGAGATACATGGAGCCTAATCAACCAATCATCGCCTACCAACCCAAACACCATATCCGTATTGTGACTGCTGCATCATTGTTTGATGGCCACGACGCGGCTATCAATGTGATGAGACGAATTATGCAGCGTTCAGGAGCAGAGATCATACATCTCGGTCATAATCGAAGTGCCAGGGAAATAGTCGACACCGCGATACAGGAAGATGTACAGGGCATTGCATTGACATCATATCAGGGAGGACACAATGAGTATTTCAAATACATCTTTGACATGCTTCGCGATAGAGGTGCAGGACACATTAAAATATTTGGTGGTGGTGGTGGTACAATTCTTCCTTCTGAAATTGAATCATTGCAGAAGTATGGTATTGCCAGAATTTATTCTCCCGATGACGGACGTCACATGGGTCTCCAGGGGATGATCAATGATGTACTCATCAAATGTGATTTCCCACTTGGTGAACATCTTAATGGAGAAGTAGCTAAACTATCGTCTAAAAATCATCTTTCGATTTCAAGGATGATCACTGCAGTTGAAAATTTTCCGGAAGAAAATAAGGACTGGATATCTATCATCACTGCACAGGCTAAAGAAGCTCACGTTCCGGTCTTAGGAATTACAGGAACAGGTGGTGCTGGAAAATCAAGTATGATCGATGAAATCATTCGGAGATACCTTCTTGACTTTCCGGATAAAGATCTTGGCGTTATTTCTGTAGATCCAAGTAAGCGCAAAACAGGTGGAGCATTGTTAGGTGATCGCATCCGGATGAATGCATTAGTCTCTGACAGAGTGTATATGCGTTCGTTGGCTACCCGTCAGTCAAATCTTGCTTTATCCAAACACATTCAGCAGGCGATCAATATTCTGAAAGCTGCTCATTTTGATCTGATCATCCTTGAGACATCAGGTATAGGTCAATCTGATACAGAGATCGTCGATCATGCGGATATGTCACTTTATATTATGACACCTGAGTTTGGTGCTGCATCTCAACTGGAAAAAATCGACATGCTTGATTTCGCTGATGTGATCGCCATCAATAAATTTGATAAACGCGGTGCGCAGGATGCACTGCGCGATGTCCGTAAGCAATACAAGCGGAACCATAATCTTTGGGATGTAAGTGATGAACAAATTCCTGTTTACGGAACCATTGCATCACAATTCAATGATCCGGGGACGAATGCTCTATACAAAGAGATAATAGAGATACTCCGCACAAAAGCACATGCCGATTTCAAATCATCAGTGGATTTCAAAACAGGTGAAAGTGAGAAAATATATATTATACCACCTGCACGAATAAGATATCTGTCAGAGATAGCAGAGAATAATCGCAAGTATGACGCATGGGCGATCAATGAAGCAAAGAAAACAGGACTTTTGTATTCACTTCTTCTATCGGAAAAACATTTTGAAGGAGCGAATGCTAAAGATATTGCAGATAAATTAAAGGCTGAATTCGATAAACTCAAACAGGATGTCGATGGTGATATCTGGCGATGGATAGAGGAATGGCCAGAGATACGAAAGATGTATGTTGAAGACAATTACACGTACAAAGTCCGGGATAAGGACGTAAAAGTAGAGACGCATACAAAATCGCTTTCAGGCACACGTATTCCTGTGGTCGCACTTCCTACTGCAGAAGATTGGGGTACACTGGTGTCCTGGGTGACACAGGAAAATTTACCCGGAAGATTTCCATACACAGCAGGGATTTTTCCATTTAAACGAAAAGGCGAAGATCCGACCAGAATGTTTGCCGGTGAAGGTGGGCCTGAGCGGACGAATAAGCGGTTTCATTATTTATCGATGGACATGCCTGCGATCAGGTTGTCAACTGCATTTGATAGTGTGACGCTT
>JBDUAU010000584.1:0-6449 GCA_040004485.1 Saprospiraceae bacterium | reverse complement strand
GCGCCGCTTCACGACCGGCATTCCCTCGGGCCGGTTCGAGCCGGCCACGGGCGTCACAACAAAGACGTTAAGGTGCGAAGAAAACCACTTTTGTGCCGGCTGCCGAAGCTCATGCTTGTGACAAATAAAAATCAATAGCCACGAAGACGTTAAGGCCCGAAGAATAACCATAGTTCAGCACCGGGATGATGGCCAGCAGGCGTCGCACTGAGCGCCAGCAGGCGTCGCACTGAGGATAGTCGAATGTGTCGAAGCATTTTCCCCATTCCGCCTTTTCTGCCACTTCTACCTTTTCCGCCTTTTCTGCCACTTCTACCTTTTCAGCCTCTTCCGCCTTTACAGCCTCTTCCGCCTTTTCCTCCTCTTCTACCTTTTCTGCCTATTCTACCTTTCTGCCACTTCTACCTTTTCAGCCTCTTCCGCCTTTTCTGCCTCTTTTACCTTTTCTTCTTGTGTGCCTTTTCAGTCGTACCTTTGCGGCTATGTTATTAGTGAAGGATGTAAAATTGACTTTTGGGGACAGGACATTGCTTGATAATGTGTCTTTTGCATTGAGATATGGTGAAAAAGCTGCTTTAATAGGCAGGAATGGGTCCGGAAAATCAACTTTACTAAAAATTATTGCCGGGTTGGGTGAGCCTGACTCAGGTATTATTGATCGTCCTGCGGAACTAGCTTATCTGAAACAGGAGATTTCTATTGATCCAAATTTGACGGTCATGGAGGCTGCTTACTCTGCTTTCGACAAAGTCAGAGAGATCAATGCAGAGATCGACTCTATCGGGCATTCATTGCAAACGATCACCGACGAAGAGGAAATTCTTCACATGAGTCAGCGAATGCATGAATTGTACATGGAACTGGATCACCATGGTGCTGAAACAATTGAAGGTGATATTGAAAAAGTATTGAAAGGATTGGGCTTTGATGAAACTACATTTAATAAGACAATCGCCCAGTTATCAGGTGGTTGGCAAATGCGGGTTGAGTTAGCCAAGCTTTTATTGAGCCGTCCTGATTTTATCCTGCTTGATGAGCCGACTAATCATCTTGACATGCCTTCAATCATATGGCTTGAAAAATATCTGAAAGCTTCATCAACAGGCATATTGCTTGTTTCGCACGATAAGCGATTTTTAGATCAGCTGACAGACAGGACGATTGAAATCTCTTTGGGTAAAATTTATGACCTCCCACTTCCATATTCAAAGTTTATGGAAGAGAGACAAAAATTGCGGGAAATTCAATTTGCATCGTTCCAAAATCAGCAAAAAGATATGGAACGCAAACAAGTACTCATAGATCGGTTCCGGGCTAAAGCATCTAAAGCCAGCATGGCGAAATCTCTTGAAAAACAGCTTGAAAAGGTTGAAGTGATCGAATTGGAAGAAGAGGATAAATCAACGATGAAAGTTAGATTTCCTGTTTTGGATCGCGCGCCAAGGCTGATGGTCAAGATATCTGATCTGTCCAAAAGTTACGGACCAAAGGAAGTGCTTAACCGTGTCGATTTTGAATTGGAAAGGGCAGAGAAAATTGCGTTTGTCGGTCAAAACGGTCAGGGAAAGACAACACTTGCTACGTTGATAGCCGGTACTTCTACACCATCTTCGGGTGTTTTAGATGTTAAAGAAAATGTCCTTATTGGATACTATGCTCAAAATCAAACTGAGCTATTCGATCCTAAGAAAACGGTATTGCAAACGATCGAGGAGAAAGCTGCACCAGAGGTCAGGACAAGAGTAAGAGCCATCTTAGGTTCTTTTTTATTCAGTGGTGAGGATGCCGATAAGAAGGTTTCAGTATTATCAGGAGGGGAAAGAGCTAGATTAGCATTAGCATGCATGATTCTATCACAAACGAACCTCCTCATCATGGATGAGCCAACACACCATTTGGATATTCAGGCCAAGCAAAGATTGAAAGATGCGCTGATGGAATATCCCGGAGCACTCATCATCATTTCACACGACAGAGATTTTTTAACCGGGCTTACTTCTAGGACGATTGAGTTTGGTGGTGGTCAGATCAAAGAATACCTTGGAGACATCGATGAAATGCTGGTTAAAAAAGGAATTGAAAATTTAGACGCACTTACGATCGCCCGTGCTCAGGCTGTTGAGGATAAATCAAAAGTGAAGCTTGAAGCAAAGGAAGCTAAGAAAGAAATAAAACAAACACCATCTAAGAAGTCAGAACTGATAAACCCTCAGGAGAAAAAAAATATGCAACGTCGGTTTTCTCAGATTGAAAAAGATATAGCCGGTTGTGAATCCGTAATCAAAGAAAATGAAGTAAAACTCGCTGATCCCGATTTTTATAAATCAAATGATTTTTTCAATTACGTCAGTAAGTATGAATCGAAAAAGAAGGAGTTGGAGCAACTTATGATAGAGTGGGAGAATCTTGCAGAACAAATGTCTAATGCATAATCTCACATAAGGACAAAAAAAATGCCGGTATCACCCTTTGGCTACCCCGGCAAGTCTCACCCCTTTATTAATCTTAATCAGTTTTCAAATTGATTGATCCTGATCTGTAGTTACTTTTTTATTTTTTCGTTCTTGCTATTCTGAACGATCAACATTGTAAAGGTCACGTTTATATAAGGCTCAAACATGGACGGAAACACCTAATTTTAAATTTCAGGGTTTTCCCCTATTTAGCCACATTAAATTATTGAATAGCTATTTTTTTTAAAAAGGAATGCTCCCCATCCTGTATTTTCAAATAGAACATCCCGGTCAGCCATACCGGAAATTTCAATTCAATGCCTGCCGTATCCGCGGAAAGAATAGGAAGATTGATCTTCATATCGACTTGTTGCCAATCAAACAAATTCGCTAATACATTGCTCCGTATATCCACTCTTGGGTATTCAAGAAGGAGTGATCGCATATGTGTATTCCTCCGGACTGACAATGATCCGGTATTTTTTATCAATTGCATGGGAAAGAATTCTGATTATACACGAAGATGTGGAAACCTTGAAGTCATTTTCTACATGGTATACCCTGAATAATATTTTTCATTATTCGGGATTCATCATTTTAAGCGCTTCTTCATTTTTACGTCTGAGATAAAAATAGGTTTCATGTTGAGACCGGACAGCCAGGTCAGATCCATGTCGATTATATTCATTGATGTGATTGTAGTTCAATGATCTTGATTTTACATTATCACTGCTTTGAATATTCAAAATGTCTTTGATCTCTGCTTTCAATCTGGGGTCATAAATCGGGAAGCTGGTTTCAATCCTGAATGAAAGATTGCGTTCCATCCAGTCAGCTGATGATACATATATTATCTCTTTTCCTCCATGGTGGAATATAAAAACCCGGCTATGTTCCAGAAAACGATCGACGATGCTGAAGGCGTTAATGTTCTGACTCAGGTGTTTCTTTCCGGCTACTAATGAACAGATGCCCCGGATGTTCAATTCTATATTGACCCCCGCATCGCTAGCTTCATATAGCTTCTCTATCATTTCTTCATCCTGCAGGCTATTAAGCTTAAGCCTGATTGAAGCTTTTCTTCCTGCCATAGCTTCCGCCATTTCAAAGTCAATCAAATGTGACAACGCCTTTCTGAGATTGAACTGGCCTACCAGTAAATGCTTAAAGTCTTCGTTTGGCAATTTGACAGTCTCCAAAAAGGAAAAAATACGGGCTATCTCGTTTGTGATCCTGGGATCTGAGGTGAATAACCCGAGGTCACTATAAATTTTAGCGGTGACCTCGTGAAAATTACCAGTACTTAAATAAGAATATAATTGAGGGCCATCCTTTTCAATTCTTCTGACCAGTGCAATTTTACTATGAACCTTCAGACCTGGAAAGCTATATCGGACGACAATACCTGCTCGTTCCAATTGTTCACCCCATCGCAGATTGGCTTCTTCATCGAAGCGGGCTTTCACTTCTATAAACGCATAGACTTGCTTGCCAGACTTCACCGCATTAATTAAAGCATCCATGATCCGGCTGTTGGGTGCTACACGATATTGAACGATTTTAATATGCGTGACATTCGGATCGCTGGCAGCATGTTCAAAAAATTGAATGACAGGCTCGTATTTATGGTAAGGAATGTGAATAAGGTGATCTGATGCCCGGATAGGTTCAAATATCGATTCCACACCTGCAAACGGAGCATAATCCATAGGAGGCAATGGCTGATCTTTTAAATGTGTTTTCCCGTATGAAGGGAAGTTGAAGAAATCAAAATTGTTATGATACCTGCCTTCCGGAAATAAACCCAATTTTTCTACACTGAGAACATCCATGAGGTAGTGAAGAAAGCTAGTCGGAATAGTTTTGTCATAGACAAGCCTTGAAGCCGGCCCGACGTCACGTTTTGCTAAACTTGATTTTATTTTTTTTACTAAATCACCCTGGTATTCATCATCGATATAAAGCTCTCCATCCCTGGTTAGTTTAATAGAATAGGTATCCAGGATTTGATAGCCCGGGAAGAGCCACATCACACTATGTCGGACGATATCATCCAGCATGATGAGTTCATGGCCCGGCTTATTTGTAGGCAATTCAATAAACCTGGGAAGATGATCAGAAGGAATTTTGATGATCCCATAATGATGCTGATTGGACTGATCATCCTTATCCTTCATGGCAATAGCCAGATAGAGGGCTGCATTGTTAAGGAAGGGCCTTATCTTTTCTTTAACAAGTAAAACAGGTTGTACGAAAGGAAGAAGATTGTCCTGGAAAAAAGTGTCAACGAATGCTTCCTGTTCCTGGGTGAGATTTTCACGCAGTACAAGATGAATATCATGACGATTTAATTCCGGAACGATTTGTTCCATAAAAATCAAACTGAATTCCTCGGCATGTTCACTTACTACCTTTTGGATATTTAGGAGTACAGCTTCAGGATCGTAATCCAACTGACGCATTGTCTTTTTTCCAACACGTAACAAATTGCGATGATTTGCGACCCGGACTCTGAAAAATTCGTCAAGGTTGCTACTGTAAATGGCAAGAAATTTTATTCTTTCAAAAAGTGGAACATTAGGATCCTTTGCTTCCTGGAGAACGCGATAATTAAAGTACAACCAGCTGATATCCCTGTGAATAAAGCGATTCGATTTTAAATTATTGTCCTTTGGCATTAGCGGCTGTAAAAATCAAAGATTCAGAAGTCTTATTTTATTTGTCAAAAGGGACATAACGCCATTTTCGTATTGACAAACTAATTTTTCGGTAGTAAGAAGGGGTTAAAGTAGCCTAATTTGTGATTTTTTCAAAATTTGAGCTTAAGAGACGTAACGGACAAAAATCGCACCAAAGAGCTTTATCCTGGAGAGGAATATTCAAAACATAACACCTGAGAAATCTGAATAAATAGCTCAAGATTAGGGTTTCCGCTACTGGGCTGTCTATCTTTGTTCAATCTGAAAAAGTTTATACGTAAAATTATTTCTAAACCATATGAATAGTATCCGAAAGAAAGTAGTAGCCGCAAACTGGAAAATGAATACAACCATCACACAAGGTGAAAAATTGGCTGATGAGATTCTGACCCATTTACCCGGGGAATTGAATTGTTCAGTCATTATTGCACCTCCGTTTACACATCTTCCGATGCTTGTGCAAAAAGTGAAGGGTACCAGGATTTGTATTGCCGCACAAAATTGTCACCAGGAGAGATCAGGTGCGTTTACCGGGGAAATTTCAGTTGATATGTTAAGTGATTTGGGGATCAACTATGTGATAATAGGTCACTCTGAAAGAAGGCAACTGTTTCATGAGAATAATGAGATCGTAAAGCTTAAATTGAATGCTGTGCTTGCTGCCGGCCTTCTTCCAATTTTTTGTTGCGGAGAACCTTTGGATATAAGAGACTCAGCGACTCAGAATATTTTTGTTCATCAACAATTGGAAGAAAGTCTATTTCACCTTAATGAGGATGAAGTTGCTAAAGTTTGTATCGCTTATGAACCTATCTGGGCTATTGGTACAGGTGTGACAGCGTCACCAGAGCAAGCCCAGGAAATGCATATGTTTATCAGGGATAAGATCGCTGTTCGTTACAATAAGATCGTAAGTGAAACAACAAAAATACTATATGGAGGAAGTATAAAGGCCGATAATGCAAAAACACTTTTTTCTCAAGACGATGTTGACGGCGGATTAGTGGGGGGGGCTTCCTTAAGTTCTGTCGGATTCCTTGATATTGTCAGGGCAGCATGTGGATAAAAATGTTGAAAATTTATAATCGAAATATTTGCATTTTGTTTATAATCAAATTATATTTATGTTCTTCCTCCTAAAGAGCAGGAATATATGTAAAAAGTCAGATTCGCCGGCTTCCTTATTCGCATGATCGAATCACTTCATCTGCGAGCGATATGGTAGAAAATAATTACCTCTGGTAAAAATGAGTATGCCTGTTCGGGAAAGGTGGTCATGACAAGGGGTGACCTAGTG
>JBDUAU010000152.1:0-6453 GCA_040004485.1 Saprospiraceae bacterium | reverse complement strand
TAGAGAATGAATGGCCTGAAGCAAAAGTGAATTTGGAAAACAGGTTAAGAGATTTTTTAAAAAAATCAAATTAGGTTACATTTTTCCCCTTTAGGGGCCAGGGGCAAACGAAAGCAATATGAATTTGGAAAACAGGTTAAATAAATTTTAAAATAAACACCAACTTCAGAATATCATATTCCCCTTTAGGGGCCAGGGGCAAACGAAAAACCTAATTGAATTAAACATAAAAATATTTTATTCGAAATGGCAAAAGAACAAGGCACAAAAGAAAATCCGTGGACACTGAAGACTCCACCTCTCTCCTCTGAATTCACAATGCACAAAGATGAAAAGGATGGAAAAGAAATACTGGTCTGTACCGTAGGGAAAACTGTCCTCCACTATGACTACCGTTGCCTGGCGGATCTCCATGCAATGCTCAAAAAACATGGCGACTGGATGGAGCTCGGCAGTGCAGACGAACAAAAACCTGCAAAAGAAGGAACAGTTGAAGCCTGGGGTCGATCTCCCAAAAATCCGGTAGGTGGATGGTACGGATTAAAGAAAGGTCTTCGTGGTCGATTTGGTATGTATATGCCGCCATTGATGGAAAAACTTGGATTGGCAGAAGTGACGCATGAGGCAAAGGGGAATAAGATGAGGGCAAAATAGGTGGAGAAAAGTGGAATGTTTAAGGAAAACACAATTGTATTTAAATAAAACATGAAATGATTGATCTTGAGCGCGTTACGACTGATAAGAAAAAATCATCCCCAAAACATGTTTAAGGAAAACATCATTGTATTTAAGGAAAATATGAAATAGTATCTCTGCCGGGCACATCATGTCCAATGCCTATGACCTCCCAACATGTTTAAGGAAAATACAATTGTATTTAAGGAAAATATGAAATGATTGATCATGAGGGCGTTACGACTGATTAGAAAAATCATCCCCAAAACATGTTTAAGGAAAACATAATTGTATTTAAGGAAAATATGAAATAGTTTCCCTGCCGGGTACATCATGTCCAATGCCTATGACCTCCCAACATGTTTAAGGAAAACATAATTATATTTAAGGAAAACATGAAATAATTGATTCTGAGTGGTTTATAATCCAATTCGAAACCTAAATTCATTCCCGGTCCGACTCAATCCCAATTTACCCTGAAATCGAAATCTAATAGCCGCAAGAATTCACCGTTTACTTTAAGTTTCACATCTAAACCAACTTCTATGGAAACCTCAATATACCTGGCTCAAGTCATCGGCCTGTTCGGTGCATTAACCACCTTCACGATCATCATCCGGTACAAATTTTACCTTTCGATGGAGGAAATCGTTGCCAAGAACCCAGCTACCATTTATATGTCAGGTTTTATGTTCTTATTGCTGGGCATTCTCGTTGTCGTAAGCCACCAGGTCTGGTCCATGGATTGGCGCGTCATCATCACTCTTCTTGGATGGTTACTCCTTTTCAAAGGACTTATGCGAATTATCTTCCCACAAAAAATCATAGCACTCCTGCTGAAAAAATTGGAGGAAAAACGATTTATCTTTGGCGAAATAGCCGTTTTCATACTAAGTTTATTTCTGATATACCAGGGATTTATCGCACATTAATCCTTGCTCTGTTTTTTTTCAGCCACGTTTATTATTCAGTCAATTCAAATGTCATCAGTAGAATTCACAACCGCAAAAACTGAAAAAGATTTACTGGGCATCATTGATCTCCAAAGAGACAACATCGCGCCTCATCTGACACCAGAGGAAATCCAAAGCCAGGGATTCCTTACCGTCGTGCATACTTTAGATGATCTAAGAAAGATGAATGATATCGAACAACATATCATTTGTAAAAACGGAGATAAAGTCATTGCTTATACTCTGGCCATGACCGTTCATTCAAAAAATGATCTCCCCATCCTCTTTCCGATGTTTGAAAAATTTGAAAAAATACTTTACCTCGACAAACCTGTTTCCGAATTCAATTACATCATTGTAGGTCAGGCATGTGTTGATAAAGAT
Source organism: Saprospiraceae bacterium (assembly GCA_040004485.1). Taxonomy (GTDB): domain Bacteria; phylum Bacteroidota; class Bacteroidia; order Chitinophagales; family Saprospiraceae; genus Opimibacter. The sequence goes on along the minus strand of JBDUAU010000152.1, from coordinate 4,441 downwards.
TACAGGGGACAGGGTATTCTGGATAAATGTTATGCGGTTTTCAAAAATAACTTCGCCGGAAAATATGATTTTGCCATAACAGAGATATCCTGCAGAAATACAAGGTCACTGAAAGCTCACCAACGAATCGGTTTTAATGAAGTCTTTATCTATACAGCCCCTGATCTCGAAGAATGGAGTGTTGTCATATGGGAATGGTAGGACTTACATCTTTAGTGAGGCTAAACCACAAACTTTTATTATCTTTAAATATTACCTACGATTGTCATGACTGCCCTCCAATTGTATTAAGCTTTATATCCGTAATATTTTTATTCAGAAGGCAATGAAATATATTTTTATACTTGTCTCACTTTCTTTATCTTCTCATCTCTATGGTCAGCAATCAACGTATATCGGATTCGATGTCAATGTAAGTCATGATATCTATGCATTTATGGATGAAGAGAAGTTATTAATTCCTTCTCCGATAATTTCCGGATCCGGCGGCATGATTTTCAGGCAGGAATTACATAAAAATATCTCCATTGAAACAGGTCTGATTTATAAACTATACTCAAAGGGCTTTGGAATAAGCGGGTTACCTAACTCCAGGTTTTCATTTAATGCCATTAATACCTGGCAAATTCCAGTCCGCTTCAAAACAAAAGTGAATATTACTAAAGATATCTTTTCAATCAGCCCGTCGATTGGTTATATTTTTTGTATCAATAATTCCTACTATTCCGGAGCAGGGAGCGGTTCCAGGAGGTCACTTGGTCACTTAACGATATATAGTCGCAATGAAACTTCAGACTATTCCTTAACTAGAATTTTTCCGTTACTGGAAACCAGCATTGGATTCGAATTCAGGGTATTCAAGCATAGTATTCTGACGATATCACCAACATATTTTATTGGCTTTACAAAAATAATTCAACTTGATATTGAGTATCAAAAGTTAGGGAGTTCGACAAATTTAGCGACTGCCTTTACTAAAGGCCAGAATCTTAGTCTGGGATTAGGTCTCAGGTTTCCAATATGGCTATTATAACAGAATAAGCACTGAATATTTAACCTCATTGACCAGGAAAACAATTCAAATAAAAGCGCTGTTTAATTAAAAGAGAATCAGATTTAAATAGCCATAACCAATGAAAGTCATCGGGATTGATATCGACAAAACAAAAGCAATTTTCTATGTCCTTGAAGAAGATAGGAATGGAGATCTAAAAAATCGAACCGGCTCATTCAAATCTTTAACCTTGACTGATGATGGAGACAATACTTCTATAAGAACATTTCAATCTACGATTCACTCTTTTTTTGATAAAATAAATCCGGACAGAATCGGCATCCTAAAAAGACAATCCAAAGGAAGATTCAGATCAGCTCCTTTATCATTTAAAATCGAAGGGCTACTTCAATGCTATGAGGAAATTGATATAGAGTTTGTGCAACCAATGAGCGTTTCCAGCTTTTTCAAAAAGAATGATTTCATCCTCGATCTTGAATTTGACTACCAGGAAGATGCTGCTAAGCTAGCATGGTATATGCTGAAATCCGGCTCCGAAGCTCAAGACTGAATAATATGAGAAGAGTTGAAAACTGAATACAGACTTGCCTAAACTCTACCAAGTTTCTTCAACATCCTTGCATGTTCAAGTAGTGCATTTCGGAAAGTAGGCGCTTCATGATAAGGTATTCCATACGATTGCGTTATAGACTTTACAATCGGCGCAAGCTTTCGGTAGTGAACATGACAAACGTCTGTGAATAAATGATGCTCAATCTGAAAATTAAGTCCGCCGATAAACCATGTCAGGAAACGATTGTTAGGCGCAAAATTGGCAGTATTGGCTACTTCATGTATGGCCCACGAATCTTCCATTTTTCTCTTCCCCTCCGTGTCAATAGGAGCAGCAAACCCAGATGTTTCAATGATATGTGCAGGTTGAAAAATGCATGAAAGAATTAACCCTGCTGTCAAATGCATCACGAGGAAACCAGCCACAACAAAATACCATGACATGTCCGATATCAATATCGGCAACACCATGATATATGCATAATACCCCAGCTTGAAAATGGAGATACGCAACAAGGCCTGCTTCAGTGTTACCTTTTGTTTGATCAGAAGATCACGCTGCTTATACCGCACTGCATTCTGAAAATCTTTCACCGTCATCCAGTACAAGGTCATCAGCATATAAAAAAACCACGCATACAGATACTGATATCTGTGAAACCAATACCTCTTTTGTTGTGGCGAGAAGCGCAGTAATACAATACTGTCAATATCATCATCAAGACCTGTCACATTCGTATAGGTATGATGCAGTACATTATGCTGAATTTTCCAGGTCACGGCATATCCACCGATCACTTCAAGGATGTGTCCGATGAGATTATTCACTTTTTTATTGGCAGAGTATGTTCCGTGATTTGCATCATGCATGACAGAAGTTCCAATACCGACCATACCTAATCCCATGAGGAACCACATACCGAAAAAGAAGAAGCCGCTGCTGTCTGCTATTCCGGTTACGATCAATGCATAGGGAAGAAAAAACAATACGAGCATCACGCCGGTTTTGAACCACATCGATGCATTAGCATATGGTGAAATGGCATTACTTTCAAAATAGTGTTTTACGCTTTCCGTTACGGTATCATAATAACTATCCTTTCCACCCAGTGCGAAACGCACAAAATTCAACTTTTTAGTTGTCATAATTACGGGAATTCAACCTTCAATACGTACTCAGATGATTAATTGTGGGAGTGTGGAAGCTTAATCCGATATTGAAGGTTTCTGAAGAATCTATCCACACCTGTGCTAACGCTTTATCCATTTGAAAGTTCCATTCCTGCCGGCCCACATTTATATTCAATCCTATATGGCTAATAATCAATTTATTAACTTTGGAGGATCAACAACAGGATAAGAGGGTGCAAAATACATATACATTTTTAATGTTTGAGGGAAAGGCTGAAGAAGCTATGCTTTTTTATACCTCTTTGCTGGAAGGCTCAACCATCACCAGTATCGAACGATATCAGGCAAATGAAGGAGGTGCGGAAGGATCAGTTAAAATCGCTTCATTCACCCTGAATGATAAGGAATACAAGTGCATTGATAGCCCCGCCAGCCATGGATTTACCTTCACCCCGGCTATTTCTCTGTATGTGGATTGTGATTCAGAGGAGCAATTAAATATCCTTTTTGAAAAACTTTCAGAGAATGGAAACATTTTAATGCCATTGGCAGAATATCCTTTCAGTAATAGATTTGGATGGCTTTCAGACAAATATGGAGTATCCTGGCAGTTGAATCTTTTAACAAAATAATATGGTAGATACAAAAAGGGATTTAAAACTGGCCGTGCTCATTGATGCGGATAATGTGCCTTATGCCAATGTCAAAGAGATGTTTGAAGAGATAGCTAAATATGGAACTCCTACATTTAAACGGATCTACGCTGACTGGACAAAACCCACAGTCGCCGGATGGAAAAAAGTTCTTTTAGAAAATGCCATTACGCCTATCCAGCAATACAGCTATTCGACTGGTAAAAATGCAAGCGACAGTGCGCTTATCATTGATGCCATGGACATCCTCTACACGGGCAAAGTGGATGGCTTTTGTATCGTTTCCAGTGACAGTGATTTCACAAGACTGGCTACACGGCTGAGGGAAGCCGGAATGAAAGTGATCGGGATCGGCGAAAAGAAAACATTGAATCCTTTTATCACCGCTTGTGATAAATTTATCTATTTGGAGATATTGAAGCCTGAAGTTGTGATTCAGCCTGTAGCAGGAGGCAAAAAAATATCAAAAAATGTTTCTGCTTCTCAAAATAATCCCCTGAGTAAAATTGATCCTGAATTAATCAAACTCATAGCTGATAGTATCTCAGATCTTGCTGATGAAAATGGCTGGACTTTCCTGGGCGAACTTGGCAATCTAATGCTAAAGAAGAAACCAGATTTCGACCCCAGGAATTATGGTTATAGCAAAATGCTGCCTTTGATAAGAAGTGTCAACCGATTTGAAATTGATGAGCGTGAAACGGGCAAACACAATATCAAACACATATACATCCGAAAAAAATAAAACAAAAGACGAAGGTTTTTTAATCTGATCTATGCTCCTGTCATCTGGCTCCCTTTACAAACCAAACTTATTATCTTCACCGCACAATATTGGTGGCTTAAATCAGTGCAATATAATTCAGCTTTTTAGGCGTTACTTTTCCCTTTTCATGAAATCACTTTTTACACTCTTATTTTTCTCAGTTTGCTTTAGTGCCTTTAGTCAGTCAATAGATTCATTAAGTGAAATAGCCCTACCTGCTGTAGTCGTCACAGCCTATAAAGAAAAACCTCTGAAAGAAACCTCACTGAATATTACCTCACTAAAAATTGACAGCCTTACTAATTATGGTCACTACAACCTGAC
>JBDUAU010000516.1:0-21728 GCA_040004485.1 Saprospiraceae bacterium | reverse complement strand
GAATCTTTTTTTAAATGATGAAGATTTTTACGCTGCTTTTTATTTTTTCCTTCTTTGCCTTCAGGCTTCAGTCTCAGGACAATAATCAACATAGCCTGACACCGGTGGAGGAAAAACTGATGCATGAATATCTGAAGAAGCATAGCCAGGCCGACTCAAGACGTATTCCGATGGCTCCTCCCACTAAAGTAAGGACCATGGCAGAATGGGAACAAATCCAGGCTGTAACTATTTCCTGGACAGGACAACCTACGATCCTCAAAGAAATCGTTCGCAATGCAGTAAAAGAATGCAAGGTTCTCATCATCACTACAGATTCAACATCGGTCTCCAGTCAACTCACGAATGCTGGTATTTCTCTCGATTCAGTCAGATTTATTGATACGCCTTTCAATACCATCTGGGTTTGTGATTATGGAGGCTGGACCGTATACGGCAATGATGTGGATTCTCTCTGGCAAATTGATTGGATTTACAACCGACCGCGGCCCCAGGATGATGCTACTCCTCAGGCTATTGCAGATTATCTGCATATTCCTTTATATGAAGCCACTGTCGATCCGGATGATTTTGTGCACACCGGTGGTAATCATTTTTCAGATGGCTTGCGAAATGCATTTTCTTCTATGCTGGTCCTTGAGGAAAATAGTGACAAGACAGAAGATGAAATTGATACCATTGCTAAAAAATACCTCGGTGTCGAGCAGTATATCAAATTTCCTACCCTCCCTTATGATGGCATTCATCACCTCGACATGCACATGCGGATCATTGATGAAGAAACGATCATCGTGGGTGAGTATCCTGATGGTGTAGCTGACGGTCCTCAAATCAATGCCAACATTGAATATCTGAACAATGAAATAAAAACCTCATTCGGTCATCCCTACAGGATCATCAGGATGCCGATGCCTCCGGATGCTAATAATCGCTATCCTGATCACGGAGGAAATTACAGGACATATACCAATGCTGTTTTCCTGAATAAAACACTTCTTGTTCCTACCTACCAGGAAAAGTACGATACCACTGCTTTAAGAATATACAGGGAGAATTTGCCGGGTTATAATGTTGTTGGCATCAATTGCAATTCGATCATCGGTTCTTTAGGTGCGTTGCATTGTATTACAAAGTTGGTAGGTGTTCGGGATCCATTATTGATCGCCCATGCGCGTCTGCGTGATTCGGATAATGCAGAGAGTGAATATCCGGTGACAGCTTATATAAGGCATAGCAGTGGGATTGCAGGTGCGGATCTTTATTACAGGCTTGCAGGCGATTCGATTTATGCAAAGATCGTCATGTCCCTGACTGACACTTTGCAAAATATTTGGTCTGCAATCATTTCACCTCAGGACGCAGGATCTGAGGTCCAATATTACATACAGGCACGATCAAACAGTGGTAAAGAACAGGTCAGGCCGATCGTTGCTCCGAAAGGATACTTTAATTTCAGAATTAAAGGAGAACCGATCAATCAGCCACCAACAGCAACCATTGTATATCCTCCGGATCAATCCATTTTCTCCATTGACCTCGCAAATCTGAATGTTCAGATAAATGGAGACGATGCTGACGGGATGGTTCAGCATGTAGTGTTATACATTAATAGTGACTCAATAGCGACCATGGATACATTGCCATACACATACAATTGGGAATTCCCAGGTGAGGGAGTGTATGAAATTCTTGCAAAAGCAATAGATAATGATGGTGCACAGACCTGGAGCACGCCTGTGCAAGTAACAATTGGAGCTACTACAAGGGTTAATGGTGCAGATGATGTGCATATAAAATTATATCCAAACCCGGTTGATGATATACTGTGGCTTGAACACGAAAACGGTAATTTAAGTCAGATATCGATCAGTAATTTAATCGGGCAATCGGTTTCCCTACCACAGATCAAGCAAGCGGATAGAAACGGTTTTGATTTCTCGGGCGTATCATCTGGAATTTATTTTTTGAAAGGTGTGCTTGATGGTCATGTGATAAGTATGAAAGTATTCAGGAGATAGTGCGTTCGAAGCGTATTTACTTTTAGAAATTATTAAGTATTCGTATGAAAACAAGAGATATCCATACACAGAGCGTCTACGTAGCCAATGAGAACCGTTATGATAAAATGATATACCGGCGATGTGGCCGGAGTGGGATTCAATTGTCAGCACTTTCGATAGGGCTATGGCACAATTTCGGACATGTGGATGATATTGAAAACGGCCGCAGAATATTGCGCACATGTTTTGATTATGGGATCACCCATTTCGACCTTGCTAATAATTATGGTCCTCCATACGGCTCGGCTGAGGAGAACTTTGGAAAAATATTCAGACAGGACTTTACAGGCTACAGAGATGAATTGATTATTTCTACAAAAGCCGGTTGGGATATGTGGCCAGGGCCATATGGCAATTTGGGTTCACGTAAATATCTATTGTCAAGTCTTGATCACAGTCTGCAACGTATGGGGCTGGAATATGTGGATATTTTTTATTCACACCGTAGAGATCCTGATACGCCTCTGGAAGAAACGATGGGTGCATTGCATACCGCTGTCCAGCATGGGAAAGCCTTGTACGTGGGCATTTCTCAATACAAATCTGAAGACACGCGAAGAGCATCACAAATACTGAAGGAGATGGGAACTCCTTGTCTAATTCATCAGCCCAGGTATAGTATGCTGGATCGATGGGTTGAAGATGATGGCTTGTTGGAGGTGTTGGGAGAAGAAGGCATCGGATGCATTGCGTTTTCTCCTCTTGAACAAGGTGTGTTGACAGACAAGTACCTCAACGGTTTTCCGGAAGACAGTCGGGCAGTGAAAGATGGACGTTATCTCAAGACAAGTCAAATCACTGACGAAAAGATGACGAAAGTAAAAGCGTTGAATCAGATTGCCTTACGCAGGGGACAAAGCCTTGCCGAGATGGCGATCGCCTGGCTATTGATTGATCCACGTGTAACTTCAATTTTAATTGGCGCCAGTAGACCGGAACAAATAGATGACAATGTCGCTGCGTTGAATAACCTGATTTTTTCTGAGACAGAACAAAAAGAAATAAGAGTCATTTTGAAAGGATAGCACGCAAGCGGGTCAATGAGCAATTTACTTGTCTTGCTTAGCAAATACTTTCTTCAGCAAATCTGTTGTGCGGCTGCTTACATCAGTTCGGATGACTAGTTCTTTTTGGGCAACCATCGAAAATAAGCCATCAAGTGCTTTTTCTGTCACATATTCATCAAGCTTGGGATTGACTTTTTCAACTAATGGAATCTTGTTGTACGCATTGATCGCATCAGCCCAATATTGAATTGCATTAAATTTATTAAGTGATGTGACGATCACAGGCTGGAATTTCTGATAGAGTGGGGAATATGTTTTGGTATGCAGATATTGTGTGGCTGCATCCTTAGCTCCAAGTAAGATATTCAGTGCATCATCAAAAGTCATTTCTTTAATGGCATCTACAAAAATGGGGGCGGCAGATTTAGCAGCATCTTCCGCAGCATGATTCAGTTTTTCAACGATTACATTTTCAAGATCGCTGAATCCGGGTATAACCTTGAGCCGGTTAGTAACTCTTCTTGCTTCTTCAGGAAGTAAAATCTTATAAGCGCTTTTGAAATAACCATCACGTTGTGACAATAACGTTGCTCCTTCATTTATACCGAATTCAAGAGCTTGTTTTAAACCGGAACCTATTTCAGCTGTCGTAGGCTCACTGAGTACTTGTTTCAGTGTATCACATGAAGGGAGTAAAACAGCAAAGAATAAAGAAAAAATAATGATCCGGTTTTGCATAAGAAAAGGCTTTTAATGTTAAGTGCCTTATCCTTAACGCTAAAAGATCATTTGAGTTTATAAATAATCTGAGCGCTTTGTACAGGCCCGCCAAGTTCGGGTTTCATTTTATGGAGTACAACAACGATGTTTTTCAGTTTTGGAAAGGTCTTTTTGATTTCATGTGCTATCCTGAACGCCACGGTCTCAATCAGTTTGCAAGGCTCCTCCATGATGTCACTGCAGATCCTGTAGATGATCTCATAGTTAATGGTCTGATGCAAGTCATCTTCAAGTGCAGCACCGTCGATATTGGTTTCCACCGTGACATCAACCATATAATTGTTTCCTCTCGTCCGCTCATGAGTATAATAGCCATGATGCGCATAAAAGGACATTCCATCTAATTTAATTTTGGCCATGCCGGGGATGTTTGAGAGGGCGTAAGATAGTTAGCTCTTAGTTCTTAGCTATCTTTGACGTCCAATTAAAGCCAATATGATGGAGGTGAAGACCAGTGTTAAGACGGACCAGTACCAGGGTCATGATTATTATAATATCGATGAATTGCTCAGCGAGGATCATTTGCTGGCCAGGGAGTCTGTCAGGGCATGGGTAAAGCAGGAAGTAAGTCCAATAATTGAAGATTATTCAAACCGGGCTGTATGTCCCACTCATTTATTTAAAGGGCTGGCAGAAATCGGAGCTTTTGGGCCTAGTTTGCCTGTAGAATATGGCGGCGGGGGAATGGATGAGATCGCCTATGGCATCATCATGCAGGAATTGGAGAGGGGAGATTCAGGGGTGCGGTCGATGGCTTCAGTCCAGGGATCTCTGGTCATGTACCCCATATTCAAATATGCCTCCGAGCCCTTACGTAAAAAATATCTTCCAAAGCTCGGAGCTGGTGAGTTGATCGGGTGTTTTGGCCTTACAGAACCCGACCATGGGTCAAATCCAAGTGGAATGGTGACAAAAATCGTTGATGATGGAGATGCCTATATTCTGAATGGAGCAAAGATGTGGATTACCAACAGTCCTGTATCTGATCTGGCTGTGGTCTGGGCTAAGGATGAGGAAGATAAGATCAGAGGTATGATCGTGGAAAGTGACTGGGCAGGTTTCTCAGCTCCTGAAATTCATGGAAAATGGTCACTCCGTGCTTCCATCACAGGTGAATTGGTTTTTGAAGATGTAAGGGTTCCAAAGACACATATTTTTCAGGATGTCAAGGGATTGAAAGGACCTTTAGCATGTCTTTCAAAAGCCAGGTATGGCATCGCATGGGGAGCTATCGGAGCAGCACTGGATTGTTATGATAGTGCTCTTCGTTATTCTAAAGAACGTGAGCAATTCGGAAGGCCTATCGGTGGTTTTCAGCTTACCCAAAAGAAACTGGCCGAAATGATCACTGAGATTACAAAAGCACAATTGTTGGCTTGGCGTCTGGGGACACTGGCTAAGGCAGGGAAGGCTACACCGGCGCAGATATCAATGGCAAAGCGGAATAATGTCCATATGGCCCTGGAAATAGCCCGTGAAGCCCGCCAAATCCATGGAGGTATGGGGATCACCAATGAATATCCAATCATGAGGCATATGATGAATCTTGAAACTGTTCTCACTTATGAAGGAACACATGACATTCATCTCCTTATCACAGGCCAGGATATTACAGGGCTGAACGCTTTTTCTTAATAAAAACATAAGCAGGTTGAAAATATGTAGATAGATACACCACTGTGGTCTAATAAAACGTTCAAAGCATTGTCTTTAAGCCACATTTGAATTAATTTTTCAGGATCGGATGATAAATTCAGAAAGGCATATAAAATCAAGCATGCGTTATACCCATTTTCTATTTTCTATTTTTCTGTTTATTTCTTTCTCCTTGCAGATCAAAGCGCAGGAAGTTATCATCCTGCAAAATCCTTCTTTTGAAGATATGCCACGGGCAGGAACTGCATATACACCTGCGATAAAGGGCTGGAATGATTGTGGTCTTTCAAAATTTCCAGGCGAAACTCCGCCCGATATTCACCCGGTACCATCAAGTGCATGGGAAGTTTCTAAGCCGGCTTATGATGGTGAGACTTACCTGGGCATGGTCGTGAGGTATAACGATACATATGAATCACTTTCACAGGCTTTATCCTCACCCGTAATAGGTGGAACCTGCTATAGTTTTTCAGCTTTTCTATCGAAGTCTGATCAATATAAAAGTGGGACAACACGGTCAAATTCTGTTCTTGAAAACTTCATAAGACCAGCCGTATTACAGATCTGGGGCGGAAATTCATTTTGTGATAAAGCTGAACTACTTGGAGAATCACCTGCTATAGCAAATTCAGACTGGAAACTTTTTAAATTTTTATTCCATCCTCAGCAAAACCATAAATACATCACCATAGAGGCTTTTTATAAAACGCCGATTCTGGAAGCTTATAATGGACATGTGTTGGTCGATGGATTATCTGATATCGTTCCTGTAGAATGTCCTTTGATACCGCAGGACCTGGTGGGCGTCATGTATGAATTACCCTCAAAAATGGAATCAACTTCCACATCAGGTGGTTCACACAGCAGCACAACGACACGAACAAAGACAGGAAGTTCTCCATCCAATGTGGATAGTAAAACAATATCTGTTCCGCCGAAAGTATTTAAAGCAAATTTGTTGCCTGAACTGGATCAGGCCAAATTATTTGTTGGCCAAAAGATCAGGCTTACCCATCTTTATTTCAAAGCTGACTCCATCAATCTTTTATCCGATTCATATAAGGTACTTGATGAACTTGCTGATTATCTTAAATCATTTTCAAAGACAACGATTGAAATAGGTGGCCACACCAATACCATTCCTTCTGAGGAATATTGCAATGCACTTTCTACTGCACGTGCAAAATCTGTACAGGATTACCTCATCTCGCAGGGAATTCCGGAGGACCGACTCAGTTACAAAGGGTATGGCAAGCATGATCCTTTGATTCCTTATGATAAATACAATAAGGATGCACGATTGAAAAATCAGCGTGTGGAGATTAAGATACTGTCGCTGAAGTGAGTAGTGAGTAGTGAATAGTGAGTGTATTTACATGTATAACAGTTTTACTTATTTAAGACAACAGTTTTTACAAATCGATCGTGAGGCGTGAGACGTCAGACCAGAGTTGTTTTCCGTGTAAGACAGTTTTTATTTTTGAGTCGACAGTATTGGGTGTTCGTCAGACGTGAGTCGTGAGTGAAAAAGTCATATCTTAATCACACATTTACGATGACAATTTATCTCCGGCTATGAAAACGAAAAATTTAATTATTCAAATCTTCCTTTGTCTGTCAGGTATTCTTTGCTTTAGTTCTTTTTTGAATGGACAGATCACGATTTCGCTTGATAATCCCTCTTTTGAAGACTTACCTAGAGCAGGAACGGCTTACACTCCCCCTATAAAAGACTGGTATGATTGCGGCTCTCAGTTTCCAGAAGAGACGCCGCCCGATATCCATCCTGTACCTGAACATGCCTGGGATGTGAGTATGCAGCCTTACGATGGGCTCACATACCTGGGACTTGTAGTCAGATACAATAATACATATGAAAGTGTTTCGCAGAAATTGGAACATTCCCTTGAAGAAGGGAAATGTTATTCGTTTTCAGCATTTCTGGTGAGATCGGGTACCTATTTAAGTGGAACCCGGAGATCCATGTCCAAACTGGAGAATTTTATTTCTCCAGCAGTATTACGGATTTGGGGAGGGAATAATGCATGTGACCGATTAGAACTCCTAGGTCAGTCTGACCCTGTGGATAATACAAGCTGGAAAGAATATAATTTTGTATTACAGCCAAAGGAGGATTATACGTTCATCACGATTGAGGCATACTATTCAGATTCAGGTATAAAAGCATATAATGGTCATATCATGGTAGACAATCTTTCTTCCATTGTTGAAATGGAATGTAAATAATTTACAATTTAAGCTTGTTAAATTACTATGCTTTTAAAAAATCTGACGTTCGAGTGTCTCTGACCTCGAACTTTTCAATCTCCCAACCTCGAACATGAGGGAGTTTTGAGAATTCAGTATTTGTACTCAATTCATTATGCATCCGGTATGAAAAATAGGATTTCAATCATTCAAATTATGTTTTGTTCGGCTTTAATTGCATTCTTTCAGATTGAATACTTATATGCACAGGATACAATTTATTTGAGAAACCCTTCTTTTGAAGATAAGCCGAGGTCGGGAAGCGTTTATTCATCTCCTATAAAAGATTGGACTGATTGCGGACTGACAAATTTCCCGGATGAAAGTCCGCCCGATATATTTTCATCTCGTGTTAGTTATTGGGGAGTAGAGTTAAAACCTTATGAGGGTAAAACTTATTTAAGTGTGGTCACGAGGTACAATGATTCGTATGAATCCATTTCGCAATCTCTGAGCAAGCCTGTTGAAGCAGGCAAATGTTATCGCCTAACCGTCTTTCTTGCTTTGGCAGAAAAATACGAAAGTGGTACATCACGCATGCCACTTGTTGAATTCCATGAAGGAAATAGATATGGTACAAGGACAGCGACTGAAAATTTTTCAAATCCTGTAGAATTATTCATTTGGGGAGGTGACGCGTCTTGCAGAACCCATCAATTATTGGTTCGTTCCGGACCTGTCAGTAATCATGATTGGTCGCAATACGAGTTGGAATTTTCTCCAAAAGAAACATATCAATTCATTACGATCGGAGCTTATTTTGAAAAGGGATATAAGGAGCCGTATAATGGTCATGTATTAGTAGATGACCTTTCTCCTATAATTGAAATTGAATGCAAATAAGATCTCGCAAAGCCACAAAGAGGTCTGTTATGAGACGCGATAAATCGTCGTCTCTTCAACCGATTTGTTGGGTCTAACTACTCACGTCTCAACGTCTCGAAATTTACTATTCATTACTCATGTATTTGGCTTTGTCGTAGACAGGGGCAAGCCCTGTCACCGCTATTCACTATTCACTATTCTCTATTCACTTCATTTTCACCCTTTCACTCACCACACCTATCGCATTCATATCCTTCCAGAATCCAGGATAAGACTTACTCACAACTTCAGGATCCCTGATCACAATCGGATGAATACAAGCTAATGGTGCTAAGCACATGGCCATGCGGTGATCTTCATAGGTATTGAATTTAGCTTTGTCTTTCCATCTCGCTTTTCCAAACAGTTTGCAAGAGATATCAGCACCTTCTTCAGAGACTTCCAATGTCGTTTTGACTTTGGCCAATTCAGTCTGCATAGCTGTGATGCGATCCGTTTCTTTGATTCGAAGGGTGCGAAGACCGGATAACTTTCCTTTTATACCCAGACCGCCCATCGTCACCATCACCGTCTGTGCGATATCAGGACAAGGAGAAAAATCATAACTGAATTCTTTTATTTTCTCATGATTACTAATCTTCCGTATTGTAATTCCTTTTTCATTGAAATTAGTCTCTACACCAAATTGATGGTAGATGTCTTTTATAACAGAGTCTCCCTGTAAACTATTTTCAACAACACCTTCAATATATATCTCCGCTTTCTCTGCCAATGCTACTGCTGAATAGAAATACGATGCAGCTGACCAATCTCCCTCCACTTTGAAATCTTTGGCGATGTATTCGCTATGCTTTACTGTGATTGTATTTCCATCCCATTCATGAGTAGCACCGAACCACTCCATGATTGACAGGGTCATCTTTATGTAAGGTAGGGAGACAGGATCATCAGCGAGATGTATGGTCAAACCTTCCGGAAGACAAGGTGCTATCATCAGCAATGCACTTGTGTACTGACTGCTGATACCTGCCTGAAGTGTAACCTCATGAACATCCTTGCCTAAGATTGCAGGTTTGATTCTAAGCGGTGGGAATCCTTCTTTGTTGATATAAGTGATATCCGCGCCGAGGGTCTGCAGGGCTTTGACTAATGTTCCGATAGGTCGGTGGCGAAGCTGTTCGGATGCATCTAATTCAATCTCCCGGTTGCCGAGTGCAGCTCTTGCGGTCATAAACCTGTAACTGCTTCCAGCATGTCCACCATATAATTTCTCACCATCGGATGAAAGCATTTTTTGCAATACAACAGTATCATCACTTTTACTCAGATTGTATATAGTGAACGGATCCTTGCAAAGTGACTGGATAATCAGCGCTCTGTTAGAAATACTTTTCGAGGGTTCGAGAATGATCGATCCTTTCAGCCTTAGCTGTGCACACGAAACACGATAAATAGTTGACATAATGAATTATTCTTCCTCGTCCATTTTCTCCTCTTCCGCTCTTCTCAAAGCACCATCTTTATCAAATGCAATGATGATATCTTTCACTAATCGGTGACGTACCACATCATCCGCATTAAGCCGGATAGTTGATATCCCCTGAACATGTGACAATAAATCAATTGCCTTTTTCAAACCGGAATGTACACTGCGGGGCAAATCAATTTGTGTGAGATCACCTGTCACAATACATTTTGCAGAAGGACCGAGGCGTGTTAAAAACATTTTGATCTGTGGTATCGTCGCATTCTGTGCTTCATCAAGTATGATGAATGCATTGTCAAGTGTCCTTCCCCGCATATAGGCAAGTGGAGCGATCTCAATGATGCGATTCTGCATAAAATAATTGAGCTTATCGATCTGGATCATATCATCGAGCGCATCATACAGTGGCCTGAGATATGGATCTATTTTTTCTTTCAGATCACCAGGCAGAAATCCAAGATTTTCACCTGCTTCGACTGCAGGTCGAGTAAGGATTATCTTTTTGACAATTGAATTTTTTAGTGCCCTTACAGCTAAAGCAACAGCTGTGTACGTCTTACCTGTTCCGGCAGGCCCCACTGCAAAAACAACATCATGTGTCTCTGAGGCCTTGACCATTTTCTTCTGATTGCGGGTCTTGGCTCTGATAGGCTTACCGGTCCGTCCATACAGAATGACATTGTCGTCACCGATCGAAGGCTGTTCGCCTTCGAATGTATGCGTCCCATTGAGGAGCTCTTCTACGGTCTGAATAGGAAGTATTTTCTGGTCCTTCAGGATGCGGACCATCATTTCAAATTTATCCTTGGCACTTTGGGTTTCTTTTTTCTTGCCGACCAGCTTGATCTGATTGCCTCTTGATGTGACCACTACTTCGGGGAAGGCCTTCCTGAATAAGTTGAGTTTGCTGTTATTTTGGCCGAATAATTCAAGTGGATCCAGATCCTCTATCGTCAATGCAATCTCACTCTTTTCTTTAGCGTTTGCTTTTGTCGTTCCGATTTCTTTTTTACTGTTAGTTCGTGTCAAATCTACTTATTCCTTGGTTATTGAATAATTGGGTTACTGATAAATTTACAATTTATTTGACGGAAGGTTCAACTGTTGCATGTGTAAAGCTTTATTTAACTTGTTCTTTTTGTAAAGATTGAGTTAATAGTTCAGAATTAATCCTTTTTGAATTTATTTCAGTGCCAAAGTAAATTTTTTCCAATAGCTAACATTCTACTATCCAGATAAGTATGATAAAACGAATTGTATTGATGGAAATAGAGCCCGGGAGAGAGGCTTTATTTTTGGATATCTTTGAAGGTGTAAAAAATCAGATTCGATCCCGTGAAGGATGCATGGGCCTGGAATTGCTGCAAAGTGTAAAAGAAGGAAAGACAATCCTTTGGACGATAAGTATGTGGCAATCTGAAGCCGATCTTGAATCGTACAGGAGATCTGATATATTTCAAAAAACATGGTCAGCGGTCAAACCATTATTTTCAGGCAAAGCCCGTGCATGGACATTGAATCCGATTGAAACCCTGGCATGAAAATTTTCTCTTCTTCTCTTGGTCCTATTTACAATGGTGATGTGCATGATGGCCTGAAAAAGGTAATTGATGACTTTCAACCACTTTCAGTATTTATCATTTGTGATGAAAATACTGCGCGGGTCTGTGTCCCAAAAATAGAATTGTTAGTTGACCATCCACAAATCATCATTACAAAATCCGGTGAGCAAAATAAAAATCTGGAGACATGTAAAAACATCTGGTCAACGCTGATTGACAAAAAGGCTGACAGAGATTCATTCGTATTAAATGTGGGAGGAGGAGTCGTGTGTGATATGGGTGGATTTGCTGCAGCATGTTATCAACGTGGTATTCGTTTTGGGCAAATTCCCACGACTGTGTTATCCATGGCGGATGCATCAATAGGCGGTAAACTGGGTGTGGATCATGATGGTTTCAAAAATTACATTGGACTGATTCAAAACCCATCATTCATATGGATTGACCAATCATTTTTGGAAACTTTGCCAGCTCTTGAAATCACTTCAGGCCTGGCAGAGATTGTGAAACATGCGATCATCGGAAGTAAATCACTATGGGATATTTTATCGGGCGTGACTACCATAGAAGAATTGAATTGGGCAGAGATATTTGAAGAAAATATTCCTGTAAAAGTTAAAATCGTCCAAAGTGACTTAAGGGAACAAGGCCTTAGAAAAGTGCTCAATTTTGGGCATACTGTAGGCCATGCCCTTGAAAGCTTCTATTTAGCCGCCAGAGAGCCAATGACACATGGCCAATGTGTAGCCCTCGGAATGCTGGTGGAATCAAGTATATCTGTTTCTTTGGGTTTGTTGAATAGTACTGATTTTGAATCTATTACAGAGGTAATAAGTCGTTTGCTCAGCCCCGAAGTTGTTTCTTTGCCGGGCGTTGAAAAGGTAATTCCCTGGATAAGGAGCGATAAAAAGAAATCCAAAGGCAGGGTTGGCTTCAGCCTTCCTGATAAGATAGGATCTTGTGGTTGGGATATACCGGTGGAGGATAATACGATTATTGACAGTTATGAGTGGGTACGGGCACAAGTCAAAGCCGTACCTTTTCGTTTGAGAGTGGACAAATAAATACCAGGGATCATTATATAAATATGGAAAGCAGGAACGCTTCATTTGTCAGGTATAGTAAAAGGCTATGGTATGCTGCCATCACCTTTGCAGTGCTGTTTATCCTGTTTTTTGTCATACTCTCCTTTCAGGGGCTCCCTGATTTTAAACAATTGGAAAATCCGGATTTTGAGCTCGCCACACAGGTCATTGATATCAAAAGCCGTGAAATAGGAAGATACTACACACAAAACCGTTTACCAGTTACCTATAATGAACTCAGTCCTTTCCTTATAGATGCTTTGGTCGCGACAGAGGATGTCAGGTATTTTTCACATTCAGGTGTGGATATACAAGCCTTATCAAGAGTCATCATGGGGGTCATCACATTCAATACCAGGAAAGGAGGAGGGAGTACGATCACCCAACAATTAGCAAAACTACTTTTTGACCGTCCTGATTTTGAAGGTATGGGTAAAATGAAAAAGGCATGGACGCTAGTTATTACAAAGTTTAAAGAATGGATCACCGCCGTAAAGCTTGAAAAACAATATACCAAGCAGGAAATCCTGGCGATGTACCTTAATAAATTCAACTTTATCTATGGGGCCTATGGTATCAGCGCGGCATCAGAAATTTATTTTGGAAAAAATCAAAAGGAGCTGAAAATAGAAGAAGCCGCCACACTCATAGGCATGTTGAATAATCCGGCTTTATTTAATCCAATCCGGCGACCAGATACGGTCATGAGCCGGAGAATGATCGTCCTAAATCAGATGCGCAAGGAGGATTACATTACCAGGCATCAGTATGATTCCCTTAAAGTACTCCCTTTGGATCTTTCTCATTTCAGCAGGCAAAGTCATGAAACCGGTCCGGCCCCTTATTTCAGAGCTGAATTAGCCAATTGGCTCAAAACTCTTTTTGAAAAAGAGGAGTATCGTAAATCGAATGGGGAGAAATATAATATCTATGAAGATGGTTTGAAAGTATACACGACCATTGACCTTGATATGCAACAAATGGCCGAAGAAGAAATGTGGAAGCACATGGCGAGTGTTCAGCAGAAATATAATAAAGTCTGGGAAGGAATGGATCCCTGGACCTATCACGCTGACGAAATGCAAAAGAAAATCAGGAAGGAATCCCTCACGCATTTGATTCGTCAGAGTGGCCGTTATGTTGCTTTACGTGAAGTAAGACTGAATGAGATGCTTGATAAAATTCAGACCGCTCATGATATCCAGTTGACAGACTGGGATATAGAAAATATCCTGCAGGAATCACAAAAAACTGGACGTATCGCACGCCTGGTATCGGGGAAAACCATAACTCCTGATC
This sequence comes from Saprospiraceae bacterium, assembly GCA_040004485.1. GTDB lineage: Bacteria > Bacteroidota > Bacteroidia > Chitinophagales > Saprospiraceae > Opimibacter. Next base: position 7,700 of record JBDUAU010000516.1, on the reverse strand, counting down.
GCGGTAAAAAATATAAGGAGGTGATGGCCGGCGAATTGTGGCCACAAATATCAAAGGCCTGGAATGAATTTCAAAAGGAGATCATGAAGGAGATGAATACCCCGGTGGACATGATGGTATTTGACTACAATCCCAAGGGTGAAAAAATGGCACATATGTCACCTCTCGATTCCATTAAGTACCACAGAAAATTTTTACAGACCGGAATTTTAGCCATTGATCCGAAAACCGGTGAAGTCAAAACATGGGTCGGAGGAATAAATAATAAATATTTTCAGTTTGATCACACCGGTGCAAGCCGGCAAGTGGGTTCAACATTTAAGCCATTTGTCTATGCTACCGCTATTACATTGCAAGGCATTTCGCCGTGTTTCCCGGTTGTAGACCAGCCTTATACCATTGGACCCGGTGATGGTAATTTTGGCCTCCAATCATCATGGACACCGAATAATGCTGATGGAAAATATACTGGCCGGACATTTACTTTATTTGAAGGCCTGCGGGATTCCCGCAATACAATTTCTGTTTTCCTGATGCAACAATTAGGGAATGCGAATGTCGTGAGAGGACTGATTAATAATATGGGGATCGATAGTTCTATCCGAAGGTCCGATGGTGAATACAGAGTACCCAATCAACCTTCCATTTGCCTTGGTTCTGCCGATCTGAGTGTAATGGAGATGACAGGCGCTTATTGTACGTTCGCTAATAATGGTGTATTTGTCAAACCTTATTTTGTGAGCTCCATCGAAGACCCGAATGGAAAAGTAATATACAGGGCAGTCAAGGAAGAACAGGTAGCCTTGCCTCCAAAAGCAAATGCAGTCATGGTAGATATGTTGAAGTTTGCAGCAGATTATGCATTCCGTGATTTTAAAAGTGAGGTGGGAGGTAAGACCGGGACTACCAATGATTATGTGGATGGATGGTTTATGGGTGTGACACCTTCATTGGTCGTAGGTACCTGGGTCGGTGGAGAAGATCCATGGATCAGATTCAATTCATTGGCTGATGGCCAGGGGGCAGTGATGGCGAGGCCTTTTTTTAAAGCGTTTCTAGGGCGACTGGAAAATTCCACTACGACAGATTATGACCCGAATGCAAAATTCGAAAAGCCTGTAGGAGGTCTTGATATCGAAACCGACTGCAATAAGTATAATGCGATGCGACGTCAGAATGGGGTCATCGATCATTTTGACCCGAAAACGTATGAAGAAGAATTTATTGAAAATTAATTGAGATAAATTTGACCTTCCGGATGAATAGCCTGACGTGATGACTACAAAAAAGAAAAACCAAAAGAGTGTGTACATGAAAACCTGGTGTAAAAGTGGTTTTTTCATTAGTATAATTTTTGTTCTTGGATTCGCAGGATGTGTACCGGTTGAAGAAAAAATTCCTGCACCTTTTGAAACCAGTATTCGGCAAGAGGGTGTGCGAAATGTCTATAACATGCAGACCCGTCAGGAAAAGGACAGCCTGCTGATCAATTTAAAAAGTGATGATCCCTCAATTCGTTTTGCGGCTGCGAGGGCTTTTGCTTCTTTTCAGGATTCATCAGCTCTTAATGCATTATTTCCTTTGCTTATGGACAAACAAGGGCAGGTGAGAGCTATGGCGGCTTTTGCCGTAGGGCAAATCGGTTCTGCAAGAGGAGAAGCTCAACTCACAGCAGCTTTTGATGGCCGGGATAGTGCCAGACTTTATGAAGAGGCCAATAGCGCTATACTTGAAGCGATGGGAAGAATCGGAAGTACACAATTTCTTCGCGCCCTTAGTACGATATCAACTTATCAGCCTTCTGATACGCTCTTACTTCTTGGTCAGGCCAGAGGTATATACAGGTATTGCCTTCGAAATATGATTGATCCGGAGGGCACGGCTACGATGGTCAAATATCTTTCTGATGCTAATTTGCCACCACAAGTGCGTCTTATCGCTGCTCATTATTTACATAGAGCTACAGGATTAGATCTTACTCCGCATGCAGATCAGCTCATTGCTGACTGGCAAAGTGAAGGTGATCCGTTTCTCAGGATGTGCATTGCTACAGCAATAGGGAAATTAAAAACTTCTGCAGCCAGTAAACTTTTGATTGAAAGCCTGCAAACAGAAACGGATGATCGGGTCAAATCCAATATCATCCGGGCGCTTCAGACTTTTGAATATAATGATGTTGAAAAAGTATTACTTGAAGCTGCAAAGGATAGTCATGCAGGTCCTGCGGAAGTAGCCGCTCAATATTTTGCCAACCAGGGAAAAGAACAGGATGTCACCAGATATAAAAATGTCATGGATCAATGCAAGACCTGGCAGGCAAAGACGCGCATGGCTGAAGCCGCAAATAGGAATATGAGCTCTATGTTCAGTGGCGCGAAGACATCATTGGGAAAAGATATACTGGCCAATCTAAACAGTGCAACTAATGTGTATGAGAAAGCAGCATGGCTGAAAGCATGGGGCAGTGAAATCCGAAACTTCGAATCACTTCCAAAATATATGCAGCCTGATCAATCCATTGTGGTACGAACGCAAGCGGTAACCTGCCTGATTGATGCATGCAAGGATAAGAATTTCGAATCTTTTTTTGCAGGACAGGGCTACCTCATCAGATCACAGATCGGTGGATATCTCGCCAATGCAATGCGCGGAGGCGATGCAGGTATTCTCGCCTTGATCGCGGGGGGTATCACAGATCCAAAAACAGGCCTAAAAGCAGTGATGAGCGACCGAAAAGGTGAATTGAGTAAAGCATTGAACAATCTCAAATTACCAGAGGAGATGGAAACATATCTTGAACTTGCAAAGGCACTAAAAGAATATAATATCGAAACCCTCACGATCACTGAAGACAAGAAAGCTTTGAAGGCAATCAATTGGAAAATTATTGATTCGCTGAAAAAGGAAAGCAAAGTGATCATTAAAACTTCTCTCGGTGATATCACGATGGAATTGTATCCGGAAAGGGCTCCAGGATCTGTTTCAAATTTTATTGAGCTGGCAAATGCGAAATTTTTTAATGGAAAACCTTTTCACAGGGTTGTACCTAATTTTGTCATTCAGACTGGTTGTCCGCGCGGAGATGGATATGGGAGTCTTGATTTTACAATCCGTTCTGAACTTTCAGATTCCTATTATGATGATGAGGGCTATGTAGGTATGGCATCAGCCGGTCTGCATACAGAAGGGACACAGTTTTTTATTACCCACTCACCGACTCCTCATCTTGATGGCAGGTATACCATATTTGGTAAGGTCATTTCAGGTATGGATATCGTGCAGCGAATCGGGATGGGAGATACCATCAAAGAAATAAATATAGAATACTAATATCTTCATGAAAACAACACCTCTTGAATCAAGGCATGTCGCATTGGGTGCGAAAATGACTGAATTTGCAGGATATAATATGCCTGTTCTCTACACCAACATACAGGAAGAGCACCAGGCTGTCCGCGAAAGGATTGGTGTATTTGATGTATCCCATATGGGCGAATTTATAGTCAAAGGAAAGCAGGCACTGGATCTTGTACAAAGGATAAGTTCAAACGATGCTTCAGTACTTGCTATCGGACAAGCGCAGTATTCAAGTCTTCCAAACGAAAAGGGTGGGATAGTCGATGATATGTTGGTCTACAGACTACCTGAAGAAATGACTGATCCGGGAGACCAGGCATTTATGCTTGTCGTCAATGCATCAAATATTCAAAAGGACTGGGATCACATCCAGCAGTATGCCAGGGACTTTGATACCCGAATGATTGATATTTCTGATCAGACAGGTTTGATCGCTGTGCAGGGACCAATGGCATTGGCTGCACTTCAACCACTGACAGATGTTGACTTAAAGAAGATACCGTACTATAGTTTTGCAAAAGGTGTTTTTGCGGGCATCGACAATGTATTGATTTCAGCTACTGGATATACTGGTTCAGGTGGTTTTGAATTGTATGTTGAAAGTGAACATCTACCTGCATTGTGGGATAAAGTGATGGCGATCAAAGATCCTGTTCAACCTATGCCTGCAGGTTTGGGTGCCAGAGATACATTACGTCTTGAAATGGGTTTTTGTCTCTATGGCAATGATATTGACGACACCACCTCTGTCATTGAAGCAGGTTTGGGCTGGATCACTAAATTGAAAAAAGCAAGTCCGTTTCCTTCAAAAGAAATTTTTACAGAACAGAAAAAAAATGGAGTAAAGAAAAAGCTGGTTGGATTTGTAGTGGATGATCGCCGAGTACCACGACATGGTTATCCCATATGTGATAATGATGGAAATGAAATCGGAGTCGTCACCAGTGGGACATTATCTCCTACGCTCCAGGTACCCATTGGAATGGCTTATGTACCGGCTCATTTAGCTTCACCGGGTTCGACATTTGGTGTGAAAGCAGGTGCGAAAATATTGGAAGCTAAGGTTGTCAGTCTTCCTTTTGTAAAAATCTAAATCCCATTTATTGCTCTTGTTGGAGATTGCTCCTGCAAAATGAATTTATTCAATACGATGCAACATCAGATTGACCCAGGATAACCCTATAAAAAATACGAATGAAAATATTTCCTTTCCAGGCCATTTATCCTAACGTCAATCTGATCGCCTCTGCAGATTCTTTTTTTTCAACAGTCAGAGATGATTATACACAATACCTGCAGAGTGGTTTCTTTCGTGAAACAACTGACAAGGGTTTTTATATTTTTGAAATTAAAATTGGAAAAATTATTCATTCAGGACTCGTGGTTTGTCTTGATGTCACTGATTATTCAGGTGGAAAAATAGTCCGTCATGAACAAACCATTGCCAGCAGTGAACAGGAAATGCTCAAAATTCTACTGCAACGAGGTGCAATGGTTAAACCAGTTCTCCTATGTCATCCGGAAGTAAAAGAAATCACGAAGGAAATACAGAAACAGAAAAAAAAGAGGAAACCTTTTATAGAAATCTCAGCAACAAACAACCCCATTCAATACACGCTGTACCAGATTCCGGAAAAGGATGCACAGGAGCTGACGAAACTTTATAAATCACTTATTCCTAAAGTGTATATCGCAGACGGACATCATCGATGTAGTACAGGAGAAAAATTATTGAAGCTGCAAGGCAATAAAGATGGCAAAGATTACTCTCTTCTTCTTGCGGCTTTATTTTCTTTTGACCAGCTAGATATTCTGGATTACAACAGGGTGGTGCAGTTACCTTATAATCTGAAGCTGACTCGTTTTATGGCAGACATTAGCCTTGTGTGCGATATAAAATATATCAACAAAGCGGCTAAGCCAAAGCGAAAACACGAGCTGACCATGTGCATCCAGGATCAATGGTATGAAATGAAATGGAAAGATGATGTGCTGAAAAAAAACAGGAAATTACCTGCAACGCTTGACGCCCATATTCTTGATGAGGAAGTCCTTGATAAGATACTGGGTATAAAAGATGCCCGCACAGACAACAGGATAGAATATGTTTCCGGTGATCTCGGACCCGAAAGAGTAGAAGACAAAGCCAGAATTTCTGATCTTCATATTGGATTTTGTATTTATCCTGTTCAGTTCGAGGAGCTTGTCAAAGTATCTGATATAGGAGAGACGCTTCCCCCGAAAAGCACATGGTTTGAGCCCCGGATGATCAATGGTTTTATTGTGAAAAAATATTGATGGGTCTTCGATACATTACAGCGGACTGGATTTATCCTGTTACCTCGCCGCGTATTTTTCAGGGTGTTATCGTGATTGAAGGTGATAGAATAACTGATATCACATCCCGAAATCTTGTTCCCGCCGATCTGCTCGAATACCACATAGGAATTCTTATCCCGGGATTTATCAATACACATTGCCATCTGGAGCTATCCCATCTTAAAGGAAGAATACCTACGGGTACAGGCCTACTCGAATTTATCAAAGGAGTCGTCAGCTTAAGGGAAGTGCCCCGGGATGAAATTGATGTAGCGATTGAAGAAGCTGACGGGTATATGTGGTCCCAAGGCATACAGGCCGTTGGAGATATTTGTAACAAGCCAGATACATTTACTGTCAAACGTCGGAGTAAAATAAAGTACTACAATTTTGTGGAGATGTTTGATTTCCTTCAGGAAAAAAGAACTGATGAACTGACCCGTAGTTACAAAAATGCTTATGCCCTGGCACCTGAACCTAAATCAGCTGTCCCTCATGCACCTTATTCTGTTTCACCTGGATTGTTTATGCAGATCAATCAACTAAATTCAAAACCTGTGACAGTAAGTATTCACAATCAGGAATTGAAAGCAGAAGAAGAATTGTTTGTAAGCGGTGGAGGTGATTTTTATAAATTCTATTCCGGATTTGGAATGAATCTCGATCATTTTAAAAGTACAGGTCAATCTTCCATCTATTATGGTTTGAAACATATGGATCCGGATCATCGAACTTTGTTTGTACACAATACACATACAAATAGGGAGGAAATAGAAGTCGCGCACAATTGGAATCCAAATGTTTTCTGGGCTACATGTGCTAACGCCAATTTGTATATCGAAAATAAGTTGCCGGATTATTTTGCTTTTATACATACCGGGGCTTTGATGACGATCGGTACGGATTCTCTTTCTTCTAACTGGCAGCTTTCGGTACTTGAAGAAATGAAAACCATTTCAAAATATCAATCCCGGATTCCATTCGAAACATTGCTTCAATGGGCTACCATTAATGGTGCCAAAGCTTTAGGCATGGATGCGGAATTGGGCTCACTCGAAAAAGGAAAACAACCCGGGGTATTGTTATTGAATTACAATCCTGATGAAGATTCCTTAAGTGATTCCTCCGTGGAGGTTAGAAGGTTGTTATAGTTTTTCTTTCTACCCCCGCCCCTTGAAAGAGGGAGTTGCTGGTTATTCTATTCGGAAAGTTAAAAAGCAAGTCCCCTTTTCAGGGGGTAGGGAGTTACGAATTCAATCCGGTTCTGTCAATTGAAAAAAATACTGCCGCTCTTCTTTCCAGTTCATATCCGGATACAAGGATGAAATGTGTTCAATATTTTTTAATTGTTTTTCTGCAAATGATTTTATAGCCTCCCGATCATCCTGTATAAACCGATGTTCCAAAGCCCGATGTATTTTTTCAATTTGTTCATGCGTTTCTTTGTCATGAGATTCAAGATGCGTTCCTGCGAAAATATCCCATATGATGTCTATAGCCAATGAAGAGGGATGTACAAGGTCACGTGCATAAAATCTGTAATCCCTGAGCTGATCCATCATGATTTCATAGGCAGGAAAATAACCATCATGCTTTTGATTTTTCAAATGCTGATCTATGGCCAGCAGCAGCATAGACTTACTGAGTAGATTTTCTTCAATACCATCCCTGAGATGTCTTACCGGACTCACCGTCCAGATGATATGTGCCGATGTAGAAAGTTGTTTTATGGATCGTGATATTTTTTCCAATGCAGATTCACATTCATTCAATGTAATTCTGAATGACTCAAATGCATCCTGTGGTATTTTGTGGCAATTGCCAGCGATAGCTCCGGTTTTTTTGAACTGATATACTTTAGCAGAACCAAAGCTAATGAAGACAAATTTACTTTTGGTTAGATGTTGATGTGATTTTTCTATTGATGTATTGATAGCATCAAGAACTGCAACTTTATCTTTTCCGGAATAAGAGCCATGATGATCCATGCTGTGAAAGAGGCCGTCCTGCGTAACAAGTTCATT
>JBDUAU010000605.1:0-1957 GCA_040004485.1 Saprospiraceae bacterium | reverse complement strand
CCAAACAAAACCAGTAAAGAAGAAAAAATATCAGTAGTGGATTCAATTGCGTCTGCAATCAAAGCATATGAACCTCCGAAAACACCGGCTATCCCTTTGATGACGGCCAGACATGTATTTCCTGCAATGCTGAAATAAACTGTTCTGACCGCAGTACGCTGGGGAGTCATATTGTCCATTGATCATGAACGATGCCAACTAAAAAATATCTGGCACCATATTTTTTATAAACAAGCCGTAAAGATTCCCAATCCATTCCTTCAAATTTTTTATCGAATCCTGAAAAATAGCTTTCAGTAAATACACACCCTGAATACACTTCTTCAAGATTATTGGTTGAATTTCCTTTGCCGGTTATTTTATTAAGACTGGTCTTTTCTGCATTCAGAAAGTCATGGTCGTATACGAATTTCTTAAAATAATTATCTATTGATAAGCGAATGGTGTCACCGCTGCCATCATAATTCCCCCAAATCAATACATCATGTTTGCTTACCTCTTCAGGAAATTTTTCACTTTTTAATGTGATGTCTCTTACTGTGTCGATATATGCATAAGGTGAAAACCGGATGCCTGAGACCGGATGGATATAGGATGCGAGTGTTGTATAATCCTTGTTTTTTATTGCAGTCAGAACTTGTTTTGTTGTTTCGAGGAGTACCGAATCCTGGTTTACTTCATGAACTGTTGGAGCGCTTTCATTTTTGATAGTTTCAACAGCATGCACACTCGTCTCAGTCTGTTCTTTGATGTTCCGGCATGATGGCATGCATAATGCAAGTGTGATGACTATAAATAATTTCATTGGCTATGCAGTATATGCGACTTTATTTTGCTGTTCTTAACGGAACAATCAGCAATGGGACTTTTGAATGATGTATCACGTATTCTGCGACACTGCCCATCAATAGATGGCTTAGACCGGTCCGGCCATGTGTGCCCAATACGATTAAATCTGCCTGCCACTTTTCTGCTGTATGGAGTATTTCTTCACGTGGGAAACCTTCAGGCATAAATTTCTTCAGTTCACTTCCGGGATACATTTTTTCCAATAAGTCGAATGTTTGTTCGGCTTCTTTTTTCAGAGCCAGCAAAGCTTGACCGGGTAATAGTCCTACATCAAAGTTGCCTAAGGCCTTGGAGGTATCAACAACATAAACCACAGCAATATTGGCATTCACCTGGAGGGCAAGTTCCATTCCTTTTTTGGTAGCATTCAATGAATATTCACTGCTGTCGACTGCGATTAAAATATTTTTGTAGTTCATTATCTTTTGATCTTAGATTCCAATGTTGTTAAATTCTTGCCAATGCTATACCGGCAAATACAGAAAGTAAGCCAATCGTAAAACTGCCGATACTATACATTGCAAATGTCAGGTAATTGGCATTCTGTAGGAGTGTGATGTTTTCATATGCGAATGTCGAAAAGGTAGTGTATCCACCACAAAATCCTGTAGCAAGGAAAAATCCCCACTCGGGTGTAAGCCAGTGAAAGCGTTGAGAAAGTCCATACACTATTCCAATAGCTAAACAGCCTGTAATGTTGACTACAAATGTACCGTATGGGAATGCTGACGGAATGATTCTTGTGAGCCAGCTTGCCGTGGCGTACCGGGCAATACTCCCGATAAATCCTCCGATACCTATCAATAGTAATATCCTACTCATTTTATTTCTGTATTAATGATTTGAGTAGGAGTTATCAGCTTTTTTATGGCGGTTACGGCGAACTCCATCACCTGTCGTCACCCTAGCTGAAGCCCAGGCGTTCGCCGCCCGGCGGAGGGCACGAGGCGCTCGTAGACTCCAGCCGCAGTGACTCTGCGACCGAACGCGCGAGACGCCGTCGGCGTCGTGCATCGCCTCTCGCGTGCCACGTGTCGGACTGGTCGATGAGATTCCATCGGCCGGCGTTCGGTCTCCGGGTTCGGGTCACCCTCGGGTTCGCCTTGAT
>JBDUAU010000195.1:0-6496 GCA_040004485.1 Saprospiraceae bacterium | reverse complement strand
TTGAGATCACATCATTGACAAATGTGACAGTGGCAAGACCATTGCAATTGTCAGATGCGATGACGCTCGCTATATTGGGTTGAGGTACAAGGCTTGCGCACTGTACGGTGACATTATCCGGACATTGGATAGATGGTACTATATCGTCAAATACCGTAATCGTCTGTGAGCATGTAGCCGAATTACCACACTCATCCGTCGCTCTATAAGTTCGTGTTACATTAAATCTGTTGGTACACGTCTGATTTGAGATCACATCATTGACAAATGTGACCGTGGCCAGGCCATTGCAATTGTCAGATGCGATGACGCTCGCAGTATTTGGAGCTGGTACCTGACTTGCACACTGGACTGTAACATTGCCTGGGCATGTAATAGATGGTACTATATTGTCAAATACCGTAATCGTCTGTGAGCATGTAGCCGAATTACCACACTCATCCGTGGCTCTATACGTTCGTGTTACATTAAATCTGTTGGTACACGTCTGATTTGAGATCACATCATTGACAAATGTGACCGTGGCCAGGCCATTGCAATTGTCAGATGCTATGACGCTCGCTGTATTTGGAGTTGGCACCTGACTTGCACATTGAACGGTTATATTGACAGGGCATAAGATGAATGGAGGAGTATCGTCTGATACTGTAATCGTCTGAATGCATGTAGCCGAATTTCCGCATTCATCGGTTGACTGGTATGTCCGGGATACAGTAAAATGATTGATACATGTCTGATTGCTTATAACATCCTGTATAAAAGTCACACTGGCTTGTCCTCCGCAATTATCCGAAGTCGTTACACTTGCTGTATTAACACCCGGAACCTGGCTGGCGCATTCTACTGTAATATCAGTTGGACAGGTTATAGCTGGTGAGGTATTATCAAATACATTAATCGTTTGAAGACAGGAAGCCGAGTTACCACAAGCATCAGTTGCTCTGTATGTCCGTGTTATAGTAAAGCGATTGACACAGGTAAAATTGGTAATCAAATCATTTATAAAAATTACTGATGTTGACCCATTGCAATTGTCAGAGGCTGTCACTGATTCGGGGTTTGGGCCCGGTACATCAGAGGCACATTGCAAAGTCACATCTGTAGGACATATGATGGTCGGACTTGTGGTATCAATCACCGTAATGATTTGCACGCAGGTATCGAATAAATTGCATGCATTTGCAGCGTACCATGTTCGTATTAGAATAAAATCATTAGGACAGTTTCCAGGAACAATTGAATCACTAAAAGTAATAACCGGGTCTCCTGCACAAATATCAGTAGCTGTAGCGAAACCGGTAATAGCCGGATCAGTCTGATTACATTCTACAGTGGTATCCACTGCACACATGAGCATCGGAGAGCAGTCAAGGGAAATACAATTTGTTGGTTGAGGTGTTCCAAAATAAGGGGTGCCGACTGTATATATCCAGTTGAATTGATTGACATTTTCATCAGAAGGTATTGACTCCGTCATCAAAGTAGGGTCAACAACCGTAATAACTACGCCATCATCTCCACCGAGATATCCTCCATTGGCCGGGTCAACCTGGAGGTCCCAAACTACTGGTGGACAAAAGCTTTGGAAATTAGGAACAGGGCCATCAATTTTAAAACAAACCTGAAAGAGCTTAGTCCAATTAAGCGTATCGAGAATAATAGCCGGAAGCATTGTGTTTTTAAGCTGCATAGCTGCATTCACCCAATCTGCATTACCACTAAAATTTAAAAAGCCTCCCATACCGGTTATGATCATAGGAGGGATGGGCGAAATCGGCTCATATCCACCCTGATAATCAGCTATGGTATCAAGTTCCAGGTAACTATCCTCATAAAAAAAACGGATATTCATACCAAACACTTGTATACCTGTTGTATCTGCTCGAAATTCAACATCAAGACAATACGTTGAGTCAGCGCAATTATAGCTGGGATTTGCAAACCGGACAGTGACAACCGGAGTCGATTGTGATGAGGCTTTCTCACAATTCGCTAACACCAGAAAAAATATGGCGCACGCATGTACTATTTTGAATTGGTGTATCCAGCGACTTTTGTTACTAATGTTCATGATAGTGTGCATATGGGTGGGGGAAATACGAAAAGGAGAAACCCTTTCAAGCTGCTCCTGAATTTTTGATTGTTGAAAATTTTTTTGATTTGAATTGTGTCCTTTCATATTGTTTCCTGTCAAATCATGAAATGAAGTCGATTGTCATGTCTTCACTATTCTAAATAATTTTTACATCCTGGTTTATTGCTTCTGATGATCATGATCACCTGGACAATAAAAAATCGGACTACATGCATATTCAGGTTTGTACCTAAACTGTTTAAGCTTGGTTTTGTGTGATTTAGTAATTGCAGCTTTGGGGTTGAAGGCCTGAACGTTCCCTTTCATTGCTTTTAATCCAGCAAGGGCGTAGGCCAATTCCTCACCAATTCCTATTGGAGTTGGCTAAAATCATACCAGATTTGATCTAATCCTGGAGAAGGCGGGAATTTTATTAACACATATAAAAAAAACCAGCTAATAATTAGCTGGTTTTAAAGAAATTAAATATTTTATTACCTGTCATTCATTTATCAGTACCATCTTCAGTGTATTTGACCTGAATCCATCAGTTTCCATTTGATAGAAAATCACCTTTGATTCTTCCATCCAGGGCTTGCGGTTCAAATTGATTACGTTTCTGCCTTCTTTATACTCACCATTAATTTGGTCAATTTCCTTGCCGGATACATCAAAGAATTTAAATGTCACCTGACGGGCTGAAGGGAGAATGAATTGAATAGCTGTCTCCCGATTAAATGGATTGGGCTCATTTTGAAATAGGGCAAATCCTTTTTCATTTATATCGTTATCCTGGGTAGATGTGGTCTGGCTAATAGTTACGCAACTTGTTGGGATAGGTTTGCCATACGGCATACCATCGAAGTAATTTTGTTCCCAGTTAAAGAAGGTACCGATTACATGTGAAGGTGCAGAAAGTTCAGGCGTATTGGGATCATTTTCAAGTACGGTGATGACAAGGCCGTCATCTCCCATCAGAAAACCACCTCTGCCCATATCACCTTTAGTATCCCATATAACACTGGGGCAAAATTCCTTTTTATCCGAATAGATCAAGGGGACTTTAAAGCAAACCCGAAATACTTTTACCCATTTTTCAGATACAATTTGAAGAGGGTTATTCTCATCAGTCAATTGTACAGCTCCGTTTACAAATACTGTAGATTCTTTTAAATTGAACATTTGAGCTCCGGCCTCTCCATTAGACACAGTTGACCTTGGAGTTTCTCCCAGGGTTCCATAGCCCGCAGTGAACTGGTCAAAATTCTGGAATTCAAGCATATTGGCATCGTAGAAAAAACGAACATTCATGCCAAATAAGAATTCTTTGGAGGCCCTGGAATTCAATTCAACATCCAGAAAATACATTCTGGTATTGTCATCAAAATGAGGATTCGAAAACCTTACATTAATCTGGGGCATTGTTTGGCCAGACAATAAAGATGACGTGCTGACGAGGGCACAGACAGCAAAGAGCACTTTTAGGCTCATATGAATACTTTTTAAAATGGATTTCATTGTGGTTTTATTATGGGTTATTATGTTTTTTTCATATATGAACCATGAGTACATGCTCATATTTAGTCCAATTTAGCAGAATTATTAATTCCTCGGCACACTTGTAAACTTACCATTGTTTCTTTCCCAGGCGATACGGTCATTGAAGTTCGTATCCCCGTTGAGATTGTAATCGCCTATTCTGTAAAAACCAACTGCTCCGTTTTGTGATTCCCAGAAAGAACGGTCATCAAAATTGATATCGGTATCGGAATTCAATGATCCCGTTTGTTTTCCATTCGATGTAAACATCGCAAATTTACCCGCTAGTATTTCTTTCTCACGTGCAAAAAGATTAAGCCCGGCAAACAATGGATCTTCCCAACTCTGTTGAAAACGGAAATCATACGTAAGCTTATGACTGATAAAAGAAACTTTTGCATGTGACATGACAATGATGTGATTTCGATGTTCAATCACTATATAATAATTTGTGCTTTCACTGACGCCACAACAATTCAAAGGTTTGACAAACTGTATTGTTCCATCTTTATGTAGTAAGGCTGCAGACTGACATATCGGGCCTACAGTGCCAGCTGAATCCAATCGCAGACTCACCAAAACCCAATCCACAACTGTTGCAGGATATCCTGCAGACGCATTCAAAGGATTCCCGCCTGAATCAAACAAACTTCCTTCAGTTCCAGGATAACTCCATGGTGCAATACTGTATGGTTGGCCGGGTGGTGAGTACTTATTACCAAAAAATGGGTCGACAAGTAATTGCCCAGGTAAGACCCTTAGATCATTGAGCGTGGTTCTCATCGGTAGTGTATACGAATTGCCTCCGCTAGGATTGACAGCAGCTCCTTCAAGGTATACCCATGATTCAATGGTAAAACATGGTTTAGTTATGATACCATTACAAGTAGATGTATTTCCACAGTCATCTGTAGCTGTAAAGGTGATGACCAAGCCTCCCTGGCAGGAAAAGTCCGGAATACTAAAGCCATCATAGTTGTTGGTAATGGAGACATTTGCATCACAAGCATCTGTAGCAGTAGCCGTAGCAAGCCATGCATTGATAAGCGCTATGTAATTTGTCCCTGCATCACAAGTTAAAACCAGGTTTGCAGGACAAGTGATCTGTGGCGCCGTATTGTCCTGGACAGTGATCGTTGAACTACATGTTGATGTGTTTCCGCAATCATCAGAAGCTGTCCATGTTCTCACTACACTATATTGTCCCGGACATGTGCCTTGCATAGTAACATCAACAGGTGTGATCAATACTGATGGATCACATACATCCGTTGCTATAGGGGTACCGAACATAGGAGTCGCAGGGCAATTTATGGTTGAATTACCGGGACAGAATGTAAACAGCGGTGCCGTGGTATCATGTATATTGATCGTCTGGTTACATGTCGATGTATTTCCACATGCATCACTGATGGTCCAGGTCCGTATCACGACGATATTACATGTCCCCGCAGCCACATCCCTATACATCACCGAAGCCACACCACAATTATCAGAGGTATTCCCGTTATTCGGTACACTTTCAAACACTGTTTCACTGGATACTGCATTTGTTGCTGAAAATGACGGCGAGTTAACCACACTGGTATTACATCCTTCCAGGTTTCTTGTTTCCGCACAACTCATGATCACAGGAGGCGTATTATCGATGCTCGTCGTATACGTTGTCGCATTGACATTGCCGCACACATCTGTTTCGGTTACCGTTATGATTGCTGTACAGGTCCCTGATGTGCTGGCAGATTCCGTTATCGTTCCACCGCAATTGTCTGTCGCACTTGTCACTGCCATAGCGGCTGCCTCCGCAGCAGCTACCGTTGGATAACAAGTGGCTATAAATCCGCTGCTGATATCAGGCGGAGTATTATCGATCCGGGTATTGTATGTCGTTGAAGCTGAGTTGCCACAGGCATCTGTTTCTGTGACGGTCACCACAGCACTACAAGTACCTACTGTCCCTACAGTCTCTGTTACAGTGCCGCAATTGTCGGTCGCTGTTGTTGCTGTCAATGCGGCTGCTTGGGCTAAAGCCACCGTACTATAACATGTCGCTATCGTTCCTGTAGTGACCACGGGAGCTGTAATATCACGTATCGTGATGGTTTGATTGCAGGTCGATGTATTCCCACATGCATCGCTGATCGTCCAACGCCGTGTCACCACGATCGGGCATGAACCTGTAGCTACATCACTATAGGTCACAGAAGTTATCCCGCAATTATCTGATGCACTTCCATTATTCGGTGAACTCGTAAATACAGATAACGTGCTTGCTGTGGTAGTGCCCGAAAATGGAGGAGTTGTAATGGCTCCTGTAGAACATCCATCGATGGTCTGGGCTGCTGCACATGCAGTGATCGTCGGGCCGGTTCCATCAATGCTTGTATTGTACGAAGTCGATGCAGTGTTTCCACACGCATCGGTTTCTGTTACCGTCACCACCGCACTACACGTTCCTACTGTACTGGCTGCTTCTGTTACAGTACCGCAATTATCTGTTGCGCTTGCAGCTGCCATGGCAGCAGTTTGCGCTGCTGCTACGGTTGGATAGCATGCTGCTATTGTGCCAGTCGCTGTGATGACAGGAGCAGTGACATCCCGTATGGTAATCGTCTGGTTACAGGTTGAGGTATTACCACATGCATCACTTACTGTCCACCAACGTGTGACAACAATTGGACAGCTGCCTGTGGCTACATCGATATATGTAACTGAACTTATTCCACAGTTATCAGATGTATTGCCATTGTTTGTTGAATTTTCGAATACACCTTCACTTGATGCTGTCGTTGTTGTCGAAAATGGAGGTGTTGTAATTGCACCTGTACTACATCCATCGATGATCAGCGCCGCTGCACATGCCGTGATCGTCGGACCTGTGCC
>JBDUAU010000179.1:0-6502 GCA_040004485.1 Saprospiraceae bacterium | reverse complement strand
ATTTACCTGCATGGTCAACAGTAAGTATTATTGAACCATCACATTTTGATGCAGGTACATGTTTCTTTGCGGCGCACCGTTATCGACTCGACGATACGCATCCTTATATATATCGAACGACTGATTATGGCTTAACATGGACACTAATTACTAATGGTTTACCTGCGAATGTTTATTCCCGTTGCGTTCGTGAAGATCCAAACCGGAAAAATCTATTGTATGCAGGAACTGAAACAGGAGCTTATATTTCTTTTAATAATGGGGATACCTGGCAATCCATGCAACTAAACCTCCCGGTGACGCCTGTGCACGATATGCAGGTGAAGAAAGATTTAAAGGATCTTGTCATCGCTACACACGGCAGAGGATTTTGGGTAATTGACGATTTGACTCCACTGTATCAAATCAGTGATTCAGTTGCAAATGCTGAATATTGGCTGTATCAACCCAATGTAGCCATTCGTATGGATGGGAAACAACTTGATCCTGCAAAAGAGGAAACGATACAAAGACAAGCCGGCACCAATGCGCCCAATGGAGTCATCGTTGATTATTACCTAAAACAAAAACCTACAGGTGAAATCAAATTGGTTTTCTTTTCATCTGATGGGGATAGCATCATTGCATTCTCTAACAAGTATGATAAGTATGGAGAACTTATTAAAAAGAAAGGTAATTTTTTTGAGGACAGTATACATAAAGAGGATATACTACCTGCTGACATTGGCATGAATCGATTTGTGTGGAATGCCATCTACCCGGATGCCAAACATTTTGAAGAAGAATACTGGTCAGCCGGTTCACTTGCAGGCCCTAAAGCATTACCTGGAAATTATAGCGTGAAGCTCATGAAAGGAGATACGCTATTGATGAAGAGAAATTTTTCTATCGTGTTAAATCCAAAAGTAAAAACTTCTCAGGAGGATTTGAAAGCGCAGTTTGATTTAATGATGGATGTGAATAAGAAGCAAAATGAAATAATTAAAACAATCCTGCAGATCAGGGGCGTGCAAAGTCAGGTGAATAATTTCGTCAATAGTTTTAGCGACAGCACTAAAATCAGTTCACTGAAAAAAATAGCAAAACCATTACTGGATTCATTACAAATCATTGGCGACACCCTTATCAATTCCAAAATTAAAGCCAATGAAGATGATCTTCGGTATCCGATGCAATTATTTGAGCGCTACTGCTCATTGCAGGATTTTATTCGTAGTGCCGATGCCAGACCTACAGAACAAGAGCATATGGTTTTTGAGGAATTGAATGCTAGATTAGCTCCTGAATTAAGGCGGTTGAAAAAGGTTTTTGACACACAGATCCCGGCATTCAATAATGCAGTGAAGCAGTTGAATTTGGATGTGGTTGATCCCGGGAGAGTGATAAAAGATTGAATAGGATGGCAGTACACAACCCAAACTCACGACTCGAAGCTTTTTGCGATGGAGTGTTTGCCATTGCATTAACCCTGTTGATTATTGATATTAAAATACCGGAATCAGCAGAAATAAACTGTACTGCAGATTTATGGCTCGCACTGATGCATATTTTTCCTTCCATACTTGCATTTGTATTAAGTTTCGCGATCATACTGATCACATGGGTAAATCACCACAATGCATTAAAACTGGCACACAAAACATCTCCCGCATTTATTTATGCCAATGGGTTGTTATTGCTTTCTGTTGTCTTCATTCCATTTCCCACTTCCTTAATAGGGCAATATATATTCACAGACTTTGCTGCTCCTGCTGTTATTCTCTATAACCTGGTGCTTATACTTCAATCATTTAGCTGGGCTTTAATATGTACTGCGGGACTTAAAGATAAGCTGGCCAAAAACGAAAAAGCATATCAGGAAGTTCGTAAAAACAGAATGTATGCTTATTATTCAGTTTTCGGATATTCACTTTTAGCTTTGCTATCTGTTTGGTTTCCAATATACGTAGTTATCATCACTGTGCTGCTCTGGATTGTATGGTTGATGGTAGGAATTCGGTTAAAAAGCGATGAACCAGAATTATCATAGAAAAATCTAAAACACTCAGGATACAAATGCCTCTTTATTATATCTTCCTTTATATTCTACCGGCGACATGCCTGTTATTTTTCGGAACACTTCGCGAAATGCCTTTATATCAGAATAACCAACTTCATACATGACCTCATTGATTGTTTTGCGCGAATTTTCAAATGCTTTTTTGGCTGACTCCACTTTTACTCTTTGCGAATACTCAATTGGTGTATTTCCGGTTGCTTTAATAAATCTTCTGTCAAAGTTTCTTCTGCCGACACAAAACTTAGAGGACAATTCTTCAATCGTAATTTTTTCACGCAGGCGATTTTCAATAAATGTCTGAGCTTTTTTCACCACTTCATCATCATGTAATTTCTGACCGGTAAAAATTGAAAAGGCTGACTGACTGTTCCTGTCCATTTCAATCTGAAAAACTTTAGAACAGAAAATAGCCGTTTGTCTGTCAAAATATTTTTCAATCAGGTAAATGATCAGGTTCAAAAATGAATACGCTCCCCCATTCGTATAAATCCCCTTTTCATCCGTAATCAATTTATCAATCTGCAGATTCACTCGCGGAAACATTGTTTTAAAATTTTCCGCTGCAGACCAGTGTGTAGAGCAGCTTATTTCATCTAATAACCCACTTGATGCGAGCAAAAATGCACCCGTACAAATGGAGGCGATTTCGGCACCTTGTTTATATTGACTCTCAATCCAGTCTATGATCTGCTTATTTTCCTTAACCGCCTTTTGATAATTGTGATTTAGTGAAGGAATTATGATAAGATTGGTTTTTGAAATAGCCGAAATATCAGTGTGTGGCTTTACGGTAAACAAACCTTCATAGAACTCTACTTTTTTTGAAACACCTGCCAGTTGAATGGAAAACACTTCCTTCCTTCCACTTTGTTTCCAATACTCGTTTGCTTTTGTAAATATTTTATATGCTCCTACAATGCTGCTGAGGTTATTTCCCTGACCGGCAGGAACGATGATGGTGAGATGCTTCATAGCCTATCTTTTCGATAAAGATAAAAACATTGTTTGTCCAAATCAACCCGTTACAATGTCCATTTCTCACCGCCTGGAAGTAGCATTCGGACACTACTTTTGCCATGAACTTAAACTATGAATACTTAAAAAAGCAGCATCCCATTCCTGATCATAAAATAATCACATCAAGGTTTCAATATATAAATTCAACAACGCATGAATAATAAATCCTTTACAATTACACTTTTAGTCAATCAAACGCCTGAAGAAGTTTTCAAAGCTATCATCAATGTTCGTGGTTGGTGGTCAGGGTACTATTCGGAAGAATTTAAAGGGGCCACTGAAAGACTTAATGATGAGTTTAGCTTCCGTGCAGGAGATGGCGCTCATTACAGCGTGCAAAAATTGGTTGAAGTCATACCCAATAAAAAAATTGTTTGGCTTATTACAGATAGCCAACTTAACTTTCTGGAAAAAACAGACGAGTGGACCGGAACCAAAGTGATTTTAGAAATTTCAAAAAAAGAAGGAAAAACTCAACTTACATTTACCCATGAAGGATTGACTCCGGAAATCGAATGTTATAATGCCTGCGCACCAGCCTGGACACAGTATGTGCAGAATAAATTGTCGCCTTTGATCACTAAAGGCATAGTGCAGTAAACACCAATGGGGAAAAAGAAAATATAATCGATACAACTAAAATAAATGAAATGACAGAAAGTAAAAGTTTCACAGCCACTATTTTGACAGATCAAAATCCCACCACAGCATTCAATGCTATTAAAAACCTTCGGGCATGGTGGTCGGAAGAAATTGAAGGTAATACCGACCAACTCAACGAAGAGTTTTTCTACCACTATAAAGACATTCACCTATGCAAAATCAAACTGGTTGAAATAGTTCCGGACAAAAAATTAGTGTATCAGGTATTGGACAATCAGTTCAATTTTATTGAAGACAAAACAGAATGGGTGAACACAAAACTGATCTTTGAAATCACAACTGAAGGCAGCAAAACTAAAGTGAAGTTTACGCACGAAGGCCTGGTGCCCGAATATGAATGTTACAATGTTTGCAATGATGCCTGGAGCGGTTACATCAAAAACAGTCTTTACAATCTCATCACGAGTGGCACAGGCAACCCCAATCCAAAAGATAAGGATGGTTTTAATGCAGAGCTAGCTGAGAAATGGAAATTGAAATAACGAATGACTAATACTTATCTATAAAATAGTCTTAAGACTCTCGTCTTACTGCCAAAAGCCTATATCCAAGCCAGGCTAACATTAAACTAAGTCAAACATACCCACGACCACAAGCAGACTACCAACCATTGACGCAGGACTCTTGCTCTGGGAATTAATCCCTAAGGCGAAAAGTAAAAACAGAAGTGCCTGAGATAATATAAATAGCATACCCGAGGTTTAAACTGTTATATTGAAAGAAAAATAAAACAGATTTGCCGACTACAAAATACCAGGTCTACGTCATTGAATTATCAAAACGAGTGTTTACAGATAATGCCAAATTCCGGGCTGCAAATCCTCAATTTAATGGCGTGCTCGAGTGCCTGTATGTCGGCATGACGAGTAAAGATCCCGCAGAACGATTCAGGCAACATAAAACCGGATATAGGAATAAGAAGGGTTATAACCTTTCATCTAAACTGGTTTGGAAATATGGCAGCTACCTGCGTCCCAGTCTTTATGTCCATATAAATGAAATATCAATGACCAGAAAGGAAGCTTTGGTGATGGAAGAGAAACTAGCTTTGGATTTACGGAGAAAGGGATATGCGGTTTGGTTTAATTAGTAGTCTACAGGGAAAATTTTAAAAAGTAAATAAAATAGCCACAAAGACGCGAAGACGCAAAGAAAAAATTCACACGTTTGGACCTTTGTGTCTTTGCGCCTTGGTGGCCATAATAATTGTTATAGACACGAAGACGCAAAGAAAAACTTAGTGCCTTATTGGCAAAACAAATTCAATAGCCACGAAGATACGAAGAAAACATTTGAACATTTTAACCTTTGCGACTTTGCGCCTTAGTGGCCTTAATAATTGTATTTGGCGCAAAGAAAAACTTTGTACCTTTTTGGCGGAAAAATAATTGGTCAACTGAATAACTACTCCTGTAACACAAAAAACGAATAATTATTACAATGAAACTCAAAGAACTTTCACCACAAGAAGAAGATATAGGTAAAGCTATAGTGAATTCTGCCTATTTAGTTCATAAAGAACTTGGCCCGGGACTCCTCGAAAGAGTTTATGAAGTCTGTATAGCACATGAGCTTAGGAAATTGGGTTATGATGTGAAGCGACAGATTGATATTCCCATTGTTTATGATGGAATTCAGTTTGATGAGGGCTTACGATTGGATTTGCTTGTAAATGATTTAGTCTTAGCCGAGTTGAAAGCTGTTGATTTGGTGAACCCAGTATGGGAAGCTCAGATCATCAGCCACTTAAAGCTTACGAAGTTAAACCTGGGTTTTCTAATTAATTTTAATGTACCATTGATTAAAGATGGAATTAGACGTTATAGAAATTAAATTAAATAACCACGAAGACACAAAGACGTAAACAAAAACTTAGTGCCTTACCGCCTTAGTGGCAAAATAAAATCAATAGCCACGAAAACTTGAAGAAAATATTTACACATTTGGACCTTTGCGCCTTAGAGGTAAAAATAAATCAATAGCCACAAAGACGCGAAGACGCAAAGAAAAGCATTGTGCCTTAGTGGTAAAATATAATCAATAACCACGAAGACACGAAGAAAAAAATAAATCAATTACCACGAAGACACGAAGACACAAAGAAAAATGTAGTGCCTTTTTGAAAATAATATACGATGACAAAGAGTACAATGAATCCTAAAGTTGATTTCTATTTCAACAAGGCCAAAAAATGGGGCGAAGAATATGAATTGTTGCGCATGCTCATGCTTGACTACGGACTTAAGGAGACATTGAAGTGGGGAGTCCCCTGCTATATGTTTGAGAAAAGCAACATTGTGTTAATTCATGGTTTTAAAGATTACTGTGCATTGTTGTTCTTCAAGGGCGTCTTGTTAAAAGACACAAAAGGAATTCTGATCCAACAAACGAAGAATGTGCAAGCGGCCCGACAGATTCGTTTCACTGGTGTTCGCGAAATTGTTAAGTTGGAACCAACAATTAAATCTTACATTAAAGAAGCTATAGCCATCGAAAAAGCTGGATTGAAAGTGTCCTTAAAAAAGACTGCGGAATACAGTGTACCTGAAGAATTTCAAATTAAATTGAAAGAGATGCCTGCATTGAAAACGGCATTTAAAGCATTAACGCCTGGAAGGCAAAGAGGATACATGTTGTATTTTTCTTCACCGAAGCTATCCAAAACGCGTGAGTCAAGGATTGAAAAAAGTATACCGTTAATTCTTAAGGGGAAGGGAATCAATGATTGATAGGAAGAGTTCCCACTCGGGGGAACAGGATTCG
>JBDUAU010000585.1:0-6540 GCA_040004485.1 Saprospiraceae bacterium | reverse complement strand
TGGAAAGAGTGGAGCCGCAATGGTGGATCATCCGGATGTGGATAAGATTGCATTTACAGGTTCAACTGATGTAGGGCGTATCATACGGAGAGCAACAGCCGGAACAGGAAAAAAAATATCTCTTGAACTCGGCGGCAAATCTCCGTTTATTGTTTTTGATGATGCCGATCTGGATAGTGTCGTCGAAGGTGTTGTGGATGCGATTTGGTTTAACCAGGGCCAGGTGTGTTGTGCAGGTTCAAGACTTCTTGTACAGGAGTCTGTTGCAGAAAAACTTTATGCGAAGATCAAAGCCCGGATGGAAAAACTTCGCGTCGGAAATTCTCTTGATAAGAGTGTTGATATCGGAGCGATCATAGCCCCGGTTCAATTGCGTACGATAGAACAACTTGTCGCGAAGGGAATTGAAGAAGGTGGCAATATGTGGCAGCCATCATGGAGTTGCCCCACGGATGGATATTTTTATCCGCCTACATTATTTACGGATGTATCTCCTTCTTCTACGATAGCCCAATTGGAAATATTCGGACCTGTGCTTGTAGCGATGACATTCCGGACACATCCTGAAGCGATCAAACTGGCAAATAATACACGATATGGATTGGCAGCAAGTATCTGGACAGAGAATATCAATCTTGCACTGGATATGGCTCCGAAAATTAAAGCAGGTACAGTGTGGATCAATTGTACGAATCTTTTTGATGCAGCATCAGGTTTCGGAGGTTATCGCGAATCCGGTTTTGGAAGAGAAGGCGGGAGAGAAGGTTTGTATGAATATCTGAAATTGAAGTCAGATGAATTGCAGACAGCACCAAAGAAATTAATTCAGAAAAAAAATGCAAAGGAATTGCCTTCTTCTTTACTTCCTGAAATCGATCGTACGATTAAATTATTTATTGGGGGAAAAGAAGCAAGGCCGGATGGAGGATACAGTAGCTCCATCAAAAATGCATCAGGGAAAATTATTGCCACCGTAAGTCAGGGCAACAGGAAAGATATTCGTAATGCAGTTGAAGCTTCACATGCTGCAGAGTCATGGACCGCAATGACGGGGCATGCGAGGGCGCAGATCTTATATTATCTCGCCGAAAATCTGGCGATACGAAAGGATGAATTTGCAGGCAGGTTGATTCAATTACTTGGTGTTTCAAAATCGGATGCTGAGCGTGAAGTGAACTTATCCATTGAACGCATCTATACTTATGCAGCTAAGGCTGATAAATATGATGGCCAGGTGCATCACACGCTATCACGACATGTCACGATGGCGATGCCAGAGGCATTGGGTGTGATTGGAATTGTGTGTCCGGATACGGCTCCCTTGCTTGGATTTATTTCATCTGTGATTCCTGCGCTGGCGATGGGTAATCGAGTGATCGTAATACCATCGGAGACGGCGCCATTGTCGGCTACGGATATGTTTCAGATTTTTGAGACATCAGATTTCCCCGGAGGCGTGATCAACATCATCACCGGAAAGCAGGATGAACTTGCAGGTGTGCTGGCCAATCATGATGATGTGGATGGATTGTGGTATTTCGGCACCAAAGAAGGAAGTAAAATGGTGGAACATGCAGCCGCTGAGAATATGAAACGCACCTGGGTCAATTTTGGCAAGCAACGTGATTGGTACAATGGCCACCAGGGTGAAGTAGAACAGTTTTTACGGAATGCGACGCAGATCAAAAATATCTGGATTCCGTACGGGGAGTGATTTTTTTTAACGCTAATGACGCAGAAATATATTTAAATGGAATTAACGCTAAATATTTTATACCCATAATTAATTTGCGTCATCTGCGGAGAAAAGGAACGCTAATGACGCAGAAATTTATTAAAATAGAATTAACACTAAATATTTTATACCCATAATTAATTTGCGTCATCTGTGGAGAAAAGGATCGCTAATGGCGCAGAAATTTATTAAAATAGAATTAACTCTAAATATTTAATCAGCATAATTAATTTGCGTTAATAAATTAGCAAGAGCTGTAGCTCAAGTAATAAAATATTTCGGTTTCTTTTTAAAAAATAATTTGCGTCATCTGCGGAGAAAAAATCTAACGTTTTAGAAGATTCTTTCCAGCACCGTTTCGATCAGTTTATCTACATCTTTGTGATAATCTTTACTGAATTTTTTTGTGATTCGGTTGGCAATGATCGTACAACAGGTGCAACAGTGGTGTCCAAGCAGGTTTCCCAGTCCGTATAATGCAGAGGTCTCCATTTCAAAATTAGTGACACGATATTTTTTATATGAAAAAGACTGGAGCCTTGAATTGATGTCCGGATATAAAGGTTCTAATCGGAGTCTCCTTCCCTGTGGTCCATAAAATCCTGGTGAAGAAGCTGTGATGCCAGGGATCATGCCTTCAGATAGTTTTTTGAAAAGTGGGGCGCTCACTTTACAAACATAGGGATAGGCAAGTGGTGCATTCCAATTCAGATGTTCTCTGATTTTTGTCTGTAATTCATTTTCCAGAGCATCATAATGGTACTTATAATAATGCAGTACACCATCAAATCCGAGACCGAATTGGGCGATCACCTGCGAACCTACTTCGATATCTTCCTGCAATGTTCCGGATGTACCAATGCGGACGATGTTCAATTTTCTTTTTTCAGCTCTCTGCTGTCTTGTCGTTGGATCGATATTGATAGCTGCATCGAGTTCATTTATTGCGATATCTATATTGTCCGTGCCAATACCGGTAGATAACACAGTGATCCTGTTATGACCGATGTATCCGGTGTGGGTGACGAACTCGCGGTTTTGAATCTGTGATTCCTTTTTATCAAAATGCTTGCTGATTTGAGCTACACGACCCTGATCGCCGACGACGATGACATGATCGGCTATATGCTCATCACGCAGATGTAAATGGTAAACACTTCCATCGGGATTGAGGATCAAATCTGTATCCGAAAACTGTCCACTCATCCTATACTTATGATATGTGTCAAATCTACTTTAATTTGTTGGCTAATAATAAGCCTATGAGCCTGCACATTCAAGCTACCCCTGGTCAGATTGCTGAAACTGTTTTGATAGCAGGTGATCCGCTTCGCGCCAAATATGTGGCCGAAAAAATCCTCACTGATGTCATATGTTACAATGAAGTGCGGGGTATGCTTGGCTTCACAGGGATGTATAATGGAAAGCGCGTGTCGGTGCAGGGAACGGGGATGGGTATTCCTTCTACGGCTATTTATGTTCATGAATTGATATTTGAATATGGAGTCAAAAAAATAATCCGGATCGGTACCTGTGGTGGATTGCAGTCTGACCTTGACCTTGGCATACTTATACTTGCAGAGGCTGCATATACGGATTCGAATACTCAAATGATGTATTATGATAATATGGATTTTGCGCCCACTGCAGATTCAGAGTTATTGAGACAGGCAAGAGAAGTGGCCGAAAAAAATTCAGTCGCATTCAGGCAGGGGAAAGTATTCAGCACAGACATATTTTATGATGAGACACCGAATCGCTGGGACCCATGGATCAAGCGTGGTGTATTGGCTATTGAAATGGAGACAAGCATACTGTATTCCCTTGCGGCTAAAAATAATATCAAAGCCCTGTCGATACTGACTGTGAGTGACAACATCATTACTCATGCCTCTACGTCTGCCAAAGATCGCGAGCATATCAGTCTTCAGATGATGCGACTGGCCCTGGAAATCGCCTAAAGACGTTCAAAGCAGATGAAGGACTCATACAAAATGTCGAAAAGCCGGATCACTATCTTCAGACACGACTAAATCAATACAAACAATCCCGTGATCAAAGGCAATAACATGCACAGCAATCTTGAACCGGATACACGCGTTGAAACAAAAAGATTATTTGACGGACTATCAAAAGGTGGCGAAGTCACCATGGATATGCAGGATATGTTCTGGGGTGCATACTTTGGGCCATGTACTGATAAGTATGGGATCAACTGGATGCTTATTTGTGTGAAAAAAATTTAAACTCAAGACGCAGACCTGACAACACACAGAGGTTGGTTAACCTGGCGCGACGATAAAATGTTTTGTCTGAAGCATAGACGACCACGGAGCAATGTCTCCCTGGCATCCTTCGGTATTTCTGATAAGTAATAACCTTCGGAATAACTACATTCAATAGGCGCTGTCACTTTCGCAATAGACGATTGATCGGTATTAACCATTGTATTATCCGTTTCGTAAACGTTTGTATACGTATACAAACGTTTACGAAACGAATCTTTTCTTCACTTCACCACACATTTGCATCACCCTTCAAACGGAGGAGGGAACAAACCAAAATCAGTTTCACAATCAAAATCAACGCATCATGTTTTCAACAGTTGACAACCGCGTACAGCTGATCGGATTTCTTGGCCAGGAAATAGAAGTCAAGGAATATGCCGAAGGCAAAAAAAAGGCCCACATGTCTATGGCCACACACGAATTCCGCAAAGCCGATGACGGCAAAAAAGAAACGATCACCATCTGGCACAATCTCACTGCCTGGGACAAGACCGCCGAAAATATGGCCAAGATCTTCCACAAAGGCCAGCGTCTCTACATCGAAGGCAAACTCACCTACAGAGAATACACTACAAATGATAATATCAAAAAACAATCAACAGAAATCGTGGTGTCGGATTTTAAGAAGCTGGAACCTGCGGATAAGAATTAATTTCGCCGAAACATGGCCCACCCGCATCCAAAAAGTTGGTAGCTGTTTTCAACTGGGTGGGCTTTTTTTTAATAAAAATGTAGAGGCGCAGTAAATCGCGTCTCTACTATACTCAGTTTGTTGCCGTATCACTTCGGCCCTGGTTGGTACCGTCTTACTTCGACTCCGCGGTTGCTGAGCTGGAAAACAGGGTTGAGTTTAGCCAGTCGAAACACAGTGACCGGCCAACTTTTTCCTACTAAGTTTCGACTCCGCTGTTACCGTCTCACTTCGGCTCCGCTCAGTGACCGGCCAACTTTTTCCTACTAAGTTTCGACTCCGCTCAACTTGAGACTAACAATTTGGAATTAATAACATTCTTGAATCATTAGAAATTATAAAATGGAAGGATATGTATACATCCTCGAATGTTCCAATGGTCAATATTATACCGGAAGCACCATTAATTTGGCTCAGCGATTTGTATTGCATCAAACTGGTGAAGGGCCAAATTTTACCTGGAAGCACCTACCTGTCAAATTAATTTATGTGGAAATATTTGACAATATATCGATTGCATTCAATCGTGAAAAACAAATTCAGGGTTGGAGCAGGAAGAAAAAGGAAGCTTTGATGACCGGAAATTTTAAAGCCCTGCACAGATTATCTGAATGTCAAAACGATTCTCATTCAGGCAATAAAATATAGATACTGCCTCAGGTTGAGCGAAGCCGAAACTTAGCAGGTGGTAGTTGGTCGGTCACTGAGCGAAGCCGAAGTGAACGACGAGAATGACGCGCAGCCGAAAAAAGAAGTGAACACCGAAAATAACGCGCAGTCGAAAAAAGAAGTGAACGACGAAAATAACGCGCAGCCGAAAAAAGAAGTGAACGACGAGAATTCAGCTAAAAAAAAGCAGAGATGTAATTCATCACATCTCTGCCTTATTTATTTTACACTTATGCAGACCGAATACCGGTTACCAATTACTGATTACCGATTTCTACGTCTTCCCATTCCTCGATCTGTTCTCCGGCTGCGGTGTCTTTGGTTGTATCGGTCCTTTCGCCTGGATGCTCTTCATCACTTCTTCAATAGCTCTTTGAATTTGAGGGTCAATACCTTTTGCAAGCATGGTTGGATCTTCTTTCACTTCAATATCCGGATCCACTCCATGTCCTTCGAGGAACCATGTCCCATCAGGATTATACATCCTGAATGTAGGCACCGTCACCGAACCACCATCAATAAGTTGAGGAGCTCCGGATATACCTATCAATCCACCCCACGTACGGCCACCAATCAATGGACCTAATCCAGCTTTACGGAAAAAATCAGGAAATGCATCTCCTCCCGAACCCGACCATCCATTGATCAGCATCGCCATAGAACCAAAATGTCCCACAGGTGGCCATTGCCAGTTTTTACCATCTCTGACATCCCAGTATGCAAGTGGTTTCCGATTCAATAATTCGATAAAGCGGTCCGGTATCTGTCCCCCATTATTAAACCGCTCATCAATGATGAGTCCTTCCTTATTCCATTGGCCATAAAACTGGCGCACCAATTCATTTTGACCTTCAACTCCTGTATCCGGCACATAGATGTAACCTATTTTACCACCTGAAGCTTCATCAACTTTCTTACGGTTTTCTTCAATCCAGGAAAGATTACGCAGTCGTGTTTCATCTTCCATTGTTTTTACGACGACCGTTCTTGCACCATCCCATGTTGGCTTCGAATTGACTGTGAGCTCAACTGTCTTATCGGCGAGCCCTTCAAATGCAGCCCATGGTTCAGGATATTCATTCAATGCTATTCCATTGACCGCTAGTATATAATCGCCGGCTCCCACATTCACACCCGGCTCATCAAGTGATGATCTC
>JBDUAU010000715.1:0-6550 GCA_040004485.1 Saprospiraceae bacterium | reverse complement strand
TTATTTTAGGAGTACGGACAGGTCGCGACCTGTCCGTACTCCTAAAATAATTTGCCATACTGACTCCAGACGCAAGAAATTATAAAAATTGGTTTTGCCAATTTTTTTAAAAAAAATTGTTAAGCGTAGGTTGCACCTACGTTTGTGCGTTAGCAAAAATCCGTTTTGCGTGACGATGCTTTTCTTTCCGCAAAACATATATTTGCAAACACTACGACGTAGGCTCAGCCTACGCCGAACAATAAGGTACCATCTAAAATCTAATATCTAAAATCGAAAATACTGAAACACCTCTCCCTTCTTAAAAGCTTCACTATCCGCAGGCAACTCAATAAATGCATCTGCGTCCACAAGATTGGCATAATCACCAGATCCATGGCCAGGAGCTGGAATAGCGATCACTTCACAATTATCATTTTGTTGTAAGCGAACAGTCATGAAATAAGCAAGATTGGGAGTGAATGATACATCTGCAGAAAGCTTTGCAAACTGTGGTGGTGAAGATGTTTTTTGAAGACAAAGATTAAGCCATGGCCTGATGTAACGGATGAGACAAAGGAATGAAGAAACAGGATTTCCGGGAAGAGCAAATACATTACAACCAGACGGATGTGAGCCAAACCAAAATGGTTTGCCCGGTCGTTGTTTTACTTTATAAAAATGTTTTTGTACACCTAGGTATTCAAGTGCAGTAGGAATGAAATCAAATTTTCCTTCTGAGATACCACCACTGATGAGGATGATATCATATGCAGAGATATAACTTTCAAGAGCTGAAGTAATAGCATCATAGTCATCCTGCAGATGCGATCTCTCTGCATCAATATGCCATTGTTGAAAACATGATTGCAACTGATGGACATTACTCATTCTGACCTGGTGGGGTAGTGGGGTCTCATCGATGGGGATCAATTCATTACCTGTAGAAATGATCATCACCTTTGGTAGGCGGCTTACGGTAACTTTTGTTTTTCCAATAGATGCCATGACTCCTATTTCGGAAGGAGAAATTAATCTGCCTGTGGGAATCAGAAGATCACCTTTCTTTCGATCTATTCCTAAGGCATGAATGTTCTGACTTTTTTTGACATTATCTTTTAAGACGGTGGCTGTTCCATTTTCAATCGTGAGCCATTCATAAGGGATGATGGTATCCGATTCAAGCGGAGTGATCGAACCTGTCATGATTTCAAAACAATGCGTAGGATCGATCAACGTTTTTTGTGGAGAACCTGCAGCAGCCATACCGGCGATAAAAAAATTTCTTGTTCCTTTTTCAAATTCATCATACCTGATCGCTATTCCGTCCATAGATACACGATCGAATGGAGGCATGTCGCGATCTGCATAGATTTCTTCACGAAGGATGTAGCCGGTGGATTGAGTTAAGCTCACTTCTTCAATGCCAAAGTCACGATTGTGATGTGAAAGTATTTCGGATGCTTCAGCTACTGTGATCATAACCGCTAATGACGCAGAAATTATTTAAAATGAATTTACGCAAATCTAATCTCAAATACTTAAGTATCAATAATTAACTTCATCAGAGATTATTTTTTCGCACGGAGCACACGGAGTTCACGGAGAACACAACATCCTGCTTCGACCCTCTCAAGCTCATCCTTGTGCTATAGTTCGACTTGCTATTACACATGCTCGTGCTTCAGCTCACCAACCACAGCTCAGCAACCGCCATATCCCCAGATCACTTGATCATGCTTCGACCTTCTATCGCTCATCCTTGTGCTATAGTTCGACTTGCTATTACACATGCTCGTGCTTCAGCTCACCAACCACAGCTCAGCAACCGCCTGATCACTTGATTGTTTCACAAACCACAGCTCTCATACTAGCCACCACAGGCGAGTCACCAAATTGTTCTGCAAGTTCTTTCGCCAGTTTTTCACAGATCTCTTCGATCCATTGCGGGTTACTTTTCATGATCTCATGATACAATGATCCGCCGCGTGCGAGCCCTGTCGCCGCTTCATGCGAAGAATGGCAAACAGACTTCTTCTCCACACTTTCAATTTTTATAGTTGAAAATCCTGCAGTCTCCAACATTTCCTTTATGACATAGTGGTCATTGAAAATAAACGGAAGCCGAAAAGATGGAGGTACCGGATCAGGTAAATATGGCTTTGCAATATGACGGAAAACATTTGACGCTTCATTATATTCTAATTTATCCCATGTTGTAAAGAGCAGCATACCTCCAGGTTTTAAAACACGGTATGCTTCGGCAAACGCTTTGGCTTTATCCTCTACAAACATATAGGCGAAACAGCACACAATAAGATCAATGCTCTGATCTTCAAATGGCAATTCCTCCGCATTGATGATTTGCCAATCAATATGCTGATCCTTTAAATGCTCATTGGCCAATTGCATCATATCGAGGCTGATATCCGATGCAATAAGCCTGGTGTGCTTTGAAAGTACTTTTCTTAAATGACGCGTAACCCGTCCCGTGCCACAACCGATTTCTAAAGCGACATCTACATTCGAAGAATCAATTCTGCGAGCTACCTCAATCGCATAAGGCTCAAAAAACATCGGGCCCAGGTAATGATCATAATGCTCCGGTATAGAGCCGGTGAATATCGAGGAGGGATTCGTCACGCAGTCTCAGCTAATTATTAATTGCGAATAAATTTAGCCAGATATGTACGTGTACCCTGTTCGACTTTAAGCAGATACATTCCTTGTGTCAGATAACCGATCTGAATTTTATTTTCATTCCTCTTTCCCGTTTTTATTCTTTTTCCTAAAAGATCCAGAATGGAATACGTATATTCACCATCGACTCCGGAAATAAATAATTGATCCGTAGCAGGAACAGGATAAACATTCAATGGAATATATGATGGATTGGAAGTGGCGCTGATCACAAAGTTGACAGGAAGTGAAAAAGCTTTACATCCGGTATCAAAGTTTACCAGAACTGTGTATGAACCTCCAGTGGCTGGGGAAAGTGTATCATTCGTAGCTCCGGCAAGAGGTTGGCCATTTAAAAACCATTGATAAGATACACCAATTGAGTTGGTGATCAATTGAGTGCCGATATTCAGTATGCTCACCTGTGGAACAAATACAGGATCGAGATTTAAGGTGAGGGGAGCAGATGGTCCGCAATCATTCATTGCTGTAATATGTAAAATACCCGGTACTGTACCTGCTATAAATATTATATGACCGCCAGGAGCTGTACTCAGCAATGTCCAGTCATCTAGTCCTTCACTATTCAATGAATACAAAAGATTAGCATCTATCTGAATAAAATAATCAGCTGTATCCCCTGGGCACGGATTTAAATCTGCTGAAATCAGTGAAATAGTGGGGAGCGGGAATGTTGAAACAGGATGAACTTGTGTCGCTGTCGTACCGCATAAGTTCGATCCATGAACAGTGATAGAGCCGCCAGCGGATCCTACAAGAACCATTATTGAAGCCTGATTTGAATTTCCCTGTATCGACCAATCGCCGGGAACAGTCCATACAAAATCAGTAACGTTGGATTGGATTACACTATAATTAACTACTGAACCAAGGCATGGATGAATATCGCCGACGATAGTTTGAATGCCGGGTAGTTTGTTTGTACTGACACCAAAACTTAATTGGTTGGTCTCTCCACAAATATTAGATCCCAGCACTGTAATATTTCCAGAATTGGTTCCTGTAACAACTTCTATTGAATCATTATTAGCATTTCCAAGAATCTGCCATCCCGGAGGAAAATGCCATGTAAACTCTTCAACATTCTGGGAGGCTAATGTATACGATACAGTATCTTTTTCACATGGAAACAAGTTGCCCATGAAATTGCTGATGACCGGAGGTGTATTGCAATACAACAGATTTTCGATGTCAGATCCATATCCAAAAATGTATGCTGTTCCGTTCGGATTCGGGGAGCCGGTGGCGCCATAAAGTGGATAGCCTGTGATATAACCGGGTTGCCAGTGATGACCACCATCGTAAGTGAGATAAGCTCTTCCTTCTGTTGCAGTTCTGCCAACGATGACACCGGTATCTTTAGTGATAAAATAAAGGCCATCCCAAAAACGATCAAGCGGCAGACTCAATGTGTCCCATGTATCTCCTCCATCAGTCGTATGCCACATGGCTCTTTTAAAACTTGATGTGATCAGCCAGCCTTCACCATTGAGGAAAAAACTTTGTTCGTATTGAAGACCTGCGTCAGGGATAGTGACGGCATGCCATGTCTGACCCTGATCATCGCTGCGTACGATCACACCGTTGTAACCTGTAGCCATATAATGCAGATCATCAATTCTGGCAAGAGATCGCATCTGAAGTCCGGAACTGAATACCGAATCCCATGTCATACCTGCATTTTTGCTCAGGTAAATCGTACCGGTTGTAGATGCAGCCAGAATGCGATCATGTGATATGGCGAGGATATCGTTGATATTTCCACCCGGAAAAACAACCGCTTCAGTCCAGTTATCACCTGCATTGACTGAATGTAAGATGCGTTGGCTTGTTCCTATCCATAGATCATTGGCATTGAGTCCGAAAATGCATAAGTGAGATCTGTTACCAAATGAAATATTATCCCAATGGGCACCGGCATTTACTGTGCGAAGCAACATTCCTTTTTGACCGATGGCAAATCCGGTATTGCGATTGACGAAATATACATCCTGAATTATATTTCTTGTCGGGCCACTTGTTTCTACCCATGTCATACCACCATCGGTACTTTGCATCACACTGCTTAAATCATTTCCTATCCAAAATTCTGAATTGGAAAGTGCAGTGACTGAATGACTACGTTGATTGACAAGTGGTACTGTGATAGCCGTCCATGTCATGCCTCCATCTGTTGAGATATTTGGCTTCGCGTTGAGTGTTGCTGCTACTAATACATTCGCAGTGGCACCAAAGGTCACATCATTCGCAGAATTACTTAGACCATTAGGAGCGATTTCTGTCCAGGTCTGGCCTCCGTCAGTTGATTTATATACATTTCGTCCGTCCAGCGCTATTCCGTTTTGTGCATCAAAAAAACTCACTGCATCTATTTTTGGAACTGCGGCAGACGTATTCCAGTTTGCGCCACCATTTGATGTGTAGTAGATCGTAGGACTTGTCGTAAATGTATAAGCCCAGATATGCTGATCATCTAAAATAAAAGCGCCTTTCAATGTGGCAGTGGCCTGAACATGTAGTGCTGTCCATGTACCATTGTCCCATTCCCAGACATCATCAGTCGCGGCTGCTATAATATGAGTTGAAGAAAAAATTCTGATCGCTTTGATATTTGCAGGGGCTCCGGATATAGTATCCCAGTTGTTGCCTTTATTTATTGTCAGGATGAGACCATTCCCGCCTGCTGCGGCGACAGTTCCTCCTGATCCGTCGAGATAATCTACAGCTTCGAAGCGCCAGCCTTCACCAAAACCGGGCAGCATATCCCATTGATTGTTGCCGGCCTGGGAACGGAGGATAAGATCATTGGCGCCTACTGCGAATCCATATCCATCAGCGCTGACGTCAATATCCAGCACATCTTCGAGCTTCGGCAATGGATATTGTCTGTTCCACTGGGCTTGTAGAGGATGCAGAATACAAAGTAGTGCTGCAATGCACAAATAGGAGAAGAGGGGCAATTTCATTAATCAGGGTTTTGAATGAGTGTTAAGGGTTTAAAATTATTAAAAGATGTCAATATATGGAAGATGATTTCGGAAACCCAGAGGCATATTAAACCCTTTCAGGGTTGTGATCAACAGATTCTTTTTTCCGTGGGTTTCACCCACGGCCATTAATGTTGAAGTCCTTCGGACTTTTTATCCTGAAAGGATTGAATATGATTGGCCGTGGGTTTCACCCACGGAAAATTGTGAAATGGGGAATTTGCAACCCTGAAGGGGTTGAATACAAATCTATCTCTACAGGAATTTTTCTTCAAAATCTATATCGTGTTCTTTTAAGAGAGCCTTTATCTCTTTTATATATGATGCCTTTTTATGATGTTCCTCTTGATTCTGAACATAACGTATTAAATTGGGTAAGGCGTTATTTGAATACGTAAATGCATTATATCCATCCTGCCATCCAGTAAATTCAGGAAAGAGATTCTGCTCCTTGATGAATTTGTTGCTATTTATTTTGACATCTTTTATTAAATCAGCCAAGGCTATGGAGGGATGTACATGTGTGAGTATATGAACATGATCTTCCACACCATTGATTTGATATAAGTGACAATTTTTATTTTTTAATATCCCTGCAATGTATTTAAACAGTTCATCACGGTTGTTTTTGATCATACACGATGTCCTATACTTCGGAGTAAAGATGATTTGATAGATAAATTTTGTGTAAGCGCACATGAGACAGTATTTATTCAACCCTTTCTGGGTTGAGATTAGCAGATTCTTCTTTTCCGTGGGTTTCACCCACGGCCATTGATGTTGAAGTCCTTTGGACTTTTGATTGCATTTGTATACATTTTTCTGTGGATTTCACCCACGGCCATTGATGTTGAAGTCCTTTGGACTTTTGATTGCATTTGTAT
>JBDUAU010000040.1:0-1978 GCA_040004485.1 Saprospiraceae bacterium | reverse complement strand
ATGTATAATTTATTCCCGTCAAGAGTTGCAATCAATTCCGACAGAGGAGATTTTCCTTATTCGGATATTAATGATGATGCTACTACAAAGTGGTATTACCTCGGGCAAGAATTGACAAATAAGCCAGCCGTCAATATCAATGCATATAGTGAATTCAAATCCGGCAATTTCGAACCAAGGGAATCTGTAAAAGGTGATATAGCACGCGCTATGTTTTATTTCTGGACTATTTACAGAGATGATGCAGTCGCTGCCGATCCGGCTTTTTTTGAGCAACAGAGAGCATCATTATGTCAGTGGCAGGAAGATGATCCGGTGGATGATTTTGAAAATCTTCGTGATGACAGAATTTCGATTTACCAGGGTGGAAAGAAAAATCCATTCGTTTTGGATTGTACGCTTGCAAAAAGAGCTTATTGTCCTCAGCAAACTGATTGTAATAATGTCGCAGTGATCGAAACGCAGAAAACCGACCTTGAACTACGATATGATGCAGCTGAACAGCGATTGCGGGTTGCCTCTGATGTCAACCAGTTTTGGCAAATCATGATCTCTTCAATATCAGGACAGCGCATTTATACTTCTAAAATTGAAAGCAATCAATGGAGTGACTCATTTCAATTATATCCGGGTATTTATATTGGATATTGTTATGGGGAGGGAGGGATCTCCATTTTAAAATTTTTCGTACCCTGACCAAAGGGTCTATTTCCTGAAATAAATATTGGATTGTCCTTATAATCTTAAGGTTAAAATGATTTATATTTGTCATCTGCGCTGAACCCCATTAAGAAAGGAAACTGAAAAATCCAACTATTTAGATTCAATATTTCAGTTTTATTTCCTCTTTATTTCAGACTGCTTTATTGAATACATTGTTAATCAAGTACATACAAATTATATTTAACTAGATATATAATACTCATTACTGTTAGAATTGAAACGGTAGCTTATTTGATTTTAAATATTGCTTTTGAATGTAATAGAAGGATTTGATGTCTTAATTGGCGAATAAGTGATCATAGGCATGAAATTTGAATAAGAACCAGCAAATAACCTTAAGTTTAGAAAGTACGGTTCGAATGAATTATTAAATAATGATCAACTAGCTCAAAACCCAATGTAGCCTGGTGAAACCCATCTTCAGGTGTTATTCAAAAGAACTCAATGAAATCAAACTCCATTGATATTGACTTGCGTCAGAGTGATTTCAACAAAAAAGAACACTCCTCCCTTATTTATAAGGTTTCCGTTGTTGTAAAATTTGGTAATATATTTTTCTTGCAGATTGAATCGCATTTCAATTCAAAGATATTAAGAAACAATTTAATTAAGTTCAGGCACTGGATTCAAAAAGGTGCTTTTTCATTTGTTATTTATTTGTTGTGTTTCGGATTCAATACCCGGATTACTTCTCAGGTTCCTGTTGTCACAGCCAGGTTTGCTAATCCTGCTTACAATTGTGCAAATGAATATTGTGTGGATGTTGAATTTCGATCTGACACACCTGGTGTTCAGATTTTTGGGGTTAACGTCCGGTTTTTTTATCCTGACAGCATTTTAGAGTTTATTGGTTTCTCTGATTTTCAGGGAGGATATGGGCCAGTGGCCCCAGATCCACCGATTATATTGACAAGTGCATTTGCTGGTACTACATTATTTAATTTTAACGGACCCGCTGATTTTGTTAATGGAGCAGTGCAGCTGGTGGATCCGGGAATTGTAACTTATTTGGATACGGCAACATGGACTAAACTCTTTCAGATATGTTTTCACATCGATGACCCTAATCCAAATCTTCAAAGTTTTTGTCCTTCACTGGTATGGGATTTAGAGCAATTCCCCTCCAATGGAGAATTTCGTCAGGGATATCTATTAGGGGATGATGGCGTGGTCATCACTCTTGTAGATGCTATGAACAATAACGAATCTATAGAGACAACTGAAGATGTCGTTCAATTCAACTGGATGTATATTG
>JBDUAU010000671.1:0-21980 GCA_040004485.1 Saprospiraceae bacterium | reverse complement strand
AATCATGTGTTCGGAATGAACTCAACCAGATAGCATTGAGACGAATGGTTGTGTTAGATCCGATCAGAGTTGTGATCACCAATTATCCGGAAGGACAGACAGAATTATTGCCTACAGAAAATAATCCGGAGGATGAATCAACAGGACATCGTGATATCCCTTTCGGAAAAGTTCTTTTGATCGAACGGGAAGACTTTATGATGGATCCTCCAAAAAAATATTTCAGATTGGCACCCGGAGCAACAGTCCGTTTGAAGAGTGCATACATCATCACTTGTCACGATATCATAAAGGATGAAGCATCCGGAGATGTTGTGGAAGTTCATTGCAATTATTACCCTGATTCTAAGAGTGGTTCTGATACAAGTGGAATAAAGGCAAAAGGTACGCTACATTGGGTTCACGAAGCTTCTGCCATCAGTGGCGAAGTGAGAATGTTCGAACGATTGTTTACTTCAGAAAATCCAATGGATGAGGGTTCTGATTTTATGAGTAAAGTAAATCCTCAATCGCAAAATGTAATAAAAAATATAAGGCTCGAACCTGCATTTGCATCCGCTGGTGACGGTGACAGCTTTCAGTTTATCAGGCACGGGTATTTTACGGTGGACAGAGATTCGAAGCCCGGGCATCCGGTATTTAACCAGACAGTTTCATTGAAGGAAGGGTGGAGTCCGAAAGAATAGTGAAAAGTGAATAGTGAATAGTGAATAGTGAATAGTGAATAGTGAAAAGTGAAAAGTGAATCTCTCGTCAGGATTGAAAAATTATCTTGAAAAGTAATTAATTCGTTTTGAGAAATTTAATGATTTCAGTCCGTTAAGTCGTTTGCAGAAAAGCGATATAAATTCCATTCATTAAACTTGTTCCATCAAAATCGTTGGAGTGCATACCAGCGGGCATTTTATTGTTTTGTATTATGGCAATTTCACGACCTGATACATCAAATATTTTGTTTAACATTCCCGTGTTTCGAACTATTAACCATTAACCATTAACCATTATCCGGGACATATTGTACAGTTAATATCTCCAAGTTTCACCATTCTGAAAGTTACGTTGTGATCAGCAAAGATGTGTGGAAACGTCATTTGGTCCAGTGATCCATGGCCTTTACCATCATAGTCGCTTGTATAATATCGCCAGCCGTGACAATCAACTGACTGGATAATACAGCTTCGCATCTGGTCCAGATCGATCTGATTGATCAGGCCATCTTTATTGACATCTGCGGCTAATTTTTCATATATGTTCAATTCATTAGTGCCGGCGATATAATTTTCAACCTTTACAATGTCAAGTGAAGAGAGTCCATTTCTGGAATCCTTTAATAGTGGAGGAATGACCGTGTATGTTTTATTTTCTTTTAAATTCTCAAAAGAAAATATCCCGTTTTTAATCTCAGACGTGGCAATCAATCGATCACCTTCGTATAGTCCAATGGTACTATTTTCAATTTCAAAATTGAGTACATCGGGATTATTGCCGATAAATCCTTTAACAGAATACACGTTAGCTTCTTCAGTAAGACATCCGGAAAAACAAAATGGCAGTAAGAGAATTAATAAGCCTTTATTCATTTTCATGGCCATTTGAGTTAAGTATTAAAAAATGATTTTCCTGGAGTCTGCTCTATATTTCAATGGGCAGATCCATTTATATCGCCCAGTTTAATGGGAATAAAATTAATTTCAATATCAGATGTAAGGTTAGCTATAGTATACGGATCGACATGCCCATGACCATTTCCGTCATAATCATCTGAGTAAAATCTCCAGCTGAAGCATGCGCTGTCAAATATGCAGTTTGAGATGAGGTCGATGTCCGTCTGGTTGATTGAACTATCCCTGTTGACATCCGCAGCCAGTTTTTGGTACGGATCAAATTCTATTTCTCCGTTAATGTACTTTTCAATTTGTACTCTGTCCAATGTAGTAACACCGTTTCTGGAATCATCTGCGTGTGGAGTGATGGTGTATGATTGTCCTTCTTCAAGTCCGCTGAATGTAAATATTTCCTCGGTGGAAGTGGCTACAAATTGGTTATTAGATGTGAGGTCCACCTGGAAAGGAATAACAGAATTGATGTAGTCAGGGAAGATTATTTTTCCACTAATAGTGTAGGTGTTTTTTAACTGCTCAGTATGACAACTGGATATGAGAGTTGCCAGACATAGGAATAAAATATTCCTGAAAGTTTGCATTGTTATACATTTTTGTTAGAGAATGATGAATTTAAATAGTAGGATATTAATTTTTTTTATTTTAATAGACGGATCCATTTACATCACCAAGCCGGATAGGCAAAAAATTTATTTCTGTGTTTGCTCTGAGTTGGTGGATAGAGAACTGATCAATAAAACCAGCCCCATTTCCATCATAATCATCAGTGACAAATCGAAACGAAGTGGCTATACATGGTGTATTGATGAGGCAATCATAAAGCAAATCTAAATCGGTCTGATTGATCTGATTGTCCTGATTGACGTCAGCAGCGATTTTTCTCTGCCATGAATTCAACTCATCAATACCCTGGATGTATTTTCTGAGAATTACAAAATCAAGTGCCGTGGTTCCTTTAAGGCCTTTTTTTACAGATTGGGGTATAATTGTATAGGATTTACCCTCCTCAAGATTTTTGAATTCAAAATCTTCATCTGTTGAAGAGGCTATAACCTGATCTCCTAATACAAGGATTACTTTGGTGATATACTTTTCTACTACAAAAGGATCCGGCAAAGTGGGATCAATCACCAGGACATCATTTTCATATCCGACTCTCCCTTTGATCGTGTAGGTGTTTTTGACATCATCAGTGTGGCAACCGAAAAGGAAGAGTCCAAAGAGAAGGAGAGCTAAATTTTGAGATGAGTTCATGCTTAAAAATTTTAGGTAAAAGATCAATAATTCCTAACTAATATAATAAAATATCCACATACAAGCTAACGTAACTAAAAAAGTGGAGAGTCGGAAGGATCAGAATTGAACATACAATCCCACCTTCATCGGTGCATTCGGATCATTTTCCATGCGGGTATCAATTTTAAACGAAAGGTCTTCATCAATATCAAAGTCTTTCAGATGTGAATCAACAAAGGCATCGATGCCATTCAATAACCAGACAAAGGCGAATCCTACAATAGCGGCCTGTTTGTTTTTATTGGTCTGATCCCGAACAAGCCGAATGGTGGCTGCATCAGGATAGAGGGGAATATTTGTTATGAGGGTGGCGGAGCATTTGGTAGGTGTGTAAGGAGTGCCATCGATCTTGTGGATATAAGCATCCCGGAGGCATCTGTATTCTCTTGTCTCGTATATCATCAACCAACCTATACCTCCCACTGCACCCCACACAAAAGGCACCCGTAAATAACTTTTATTATAGATCTGTCCTGCACCAGGCACGACAAGGCTCATCAACATTGATTTTCCGGGACGGCCTTTGAATATCGAACCCTTCTTTACCTGATTGGTCGCTTCGACAACTCCTGTACTGTCCTCGACGGATTGTGCATGTAGAGTGCCACCGGAAATAAATGATACTAAAACAATAACAAAGAAGAAGTTGACTTTCATCAGTTTAGTAAACGATCTATGGATGTAATTAGCGTTCAAGATTCCTGATCAATTCCTTCCAGCAGATCGAGTATATAATTCAACTCCTTATCGCTCTTGAATGGAATCTGAATATGTCCTGTGCCATTATCCTTATAGTGTAATGCAACCTGCACACCAAGCATGGAACGCAATTGTTGTTGAATGTGATTTATCTCTGCTGATTTGCGGCTTGATTCAGTTTTGGTTGACTTTGCTTTTCTATCTTTTTTGCCGGGCGAAGCGTCGAGATATTTTGAAACCAATTTTTCAGTATCCCTGACACTTAGTCCCTTCGTCAAGATTTCACCCAAGACCATCAATTGAGAACTTATATCCTCCAGACTTGCGATCGAACGGGCGTGCCCCATCGAAATGTCATCCTTTCGCAAGGCCTGTTGTATTTGTGGAGGCAATTTTAAGAGACGCAGAAAATTGGTGACAGTACTTCTTTGTTTTCCAACTCGCTGTGATAATTCTTCATGCGTCAGTTTGCATTCATCAATCAAGCGCTGAAGACTGAATGCCATTTCAATCGCGTTCAGATCAGCGCGTTGAATATTTTCAACAATGGCCATTTCCAGCATTCCCTGATCATTTGCTAGTCTGATGTATGCAGGTACAGTGGTAAGTCCGGCTATTTTAGAAGCGCGCAATCTTCGTTCACCGGCGATCAATTGATACGACCCTTCACTCATCCGACGAATCGTGAGCGGCTGAATGATGCCATGTACACGAATTGATTGCGCCAATTCCTGCAGGCTATCTTCATCAAAGTCCTTTCGAGGCTGAAATGGATTTATTTCAATTGCATCAACAGGTATTTCAAGCGTATCTCTTGATATCTCGCGCAGTTCAGGCACAGTAGGAGCTGTACCTCTTTCTTCAATATTGGTTAACAGGGCTCTTATCCCTTTACCAATCTGCATTTTATTTGTCTCTTTCGCCAAAGCTGAACGATTTTGGATTTTAGATTTTAGATTTTGGATGGTTGCTGAGCTGTAGCACATGGATGAGTATGGCAAGTCGAAGCATTAGATTTTATATTTATACAGTAAAGTTAAATCTATATTTTACTGATCACTAATCACTAATCACTGATCACTTTTTCTGTTCGTCATTATTTTTTTTCAAAAACTCCATCGCCAGCTGAAGGAAATTCATACTTCCTGTGCTGGCTGCATCATACATGATGACCGGGGCTTTCATGCTGGGAGACTCACTGATCTTGCTGTTCCTGTGAATGATCGTCTGGAACACAGGGTCAGTTATGTTAGTCCGCACTTCCTCAAGGATCATGTTGGCCAGTCGCAGACGGCTGTCGTACATGGTCATAACGATACCTTCTATCTTGAGATTTGGGTTTAGATGATCTTTTACGAGGCTAATTGTATTTTTTAGTTTCTGAAGGCCTTCCAGGGCATATATCTCGCATTGGATAGGTATCAGAATAGAATCTGCAGCCGTCATGGCATTGACGGTGAGAAGACCCAGAGAAGGCATACAGTCTACCAGGATATAATCATAATCGTCTCTGATCTTAGCCAGGATATTTTGAAGGACATATTCTCTTCTTAATCTGGAAACGAGTTCGAGCTCCGCACCGACAAGGTCTATATGAGATGGAAGAATCGACAAGTTAGGTGTTGTCGTTGGACGTATCACCTCTGAGGCAGGTAAGTTATTGATGATACAATCGTAAATCGAAGGTTGTCCGCTGCCTACTTCCATACCCAGCCCTGAACTACAATTGCCTTGTGGGTCTGCATCCACGAGTAATATCCTTTTTTCAAGGATCGCAAGACAGGCTCCCATATTAATTGCCAGCGTCGTCTTACCAACACCTCCTTTCTGATTTGCTATAGCTACAATTTTACTCACACTGGTCTTATCTATCTTGCCTAAAATGACATGGTTATGATCGACAGCGAGTAGATAAAAATTTACTTGCCGGGATGCAGGGGCGCAAAAATACGTCTAAAGCCTAAACAATTGTTCCTCCTGCCATGTAATAGTCGACCGTTAT
The DNA here is from genome assembly GCA_040004485.1 of Saprospiraceae bacterium. Lineage (GTDB taxonomy): Bacteria > Bacteroidota > Bacteroidia > Chitinophagales > Saprospiraceae > Opimibacter. The sequence continues at coordinate 16,361 of JBDUAU010000671.1, read as the reverse complement.
TCTTCTCCTATGATTACAATAATACAGGCAACGAACAGGATTGACAGCAATACAGAATATGCCTCAAGACAGGTATTTGACTTTATAAAGAAAATTTACAGTGGTCATGTGGGGTATGTAAGTATGCAGGATCTTCCTGGCGAAATTCTGAATACTGATCCCTATTCAAAACAATCTATGCCGGAAAAGCTGAAATTGATTCAGGATCAATGGATCATTCCGGCAGAAAAATTTATTTGGATCAGTCCTGAATACAATGGAAGCTATCCTGGTGTACTCAAGTTGTTCATTGATGCTATTTCTGTGCGTAATTGTGAAGAATCATTTGCTTTCAAGAAATCCGCTCTGATCGGAGTCACCAATGGGAGGTCAGGAAATATAAGAGGGTTAGATCATCTGGCGGCAGTACTTATACACTTGAAAAGCGTCGTCTATCCACGTCTTCTTCCCATCAGCCGCGTACATGAACTGATGGATGATAAACGCAATATCATCCATGATGCGACAATCATGGCTCTCGAAGACCATCTGAAAGGTTTTATTGCTTTTTGAACCTAAATTCAGGGTTTTACATGAGGGTTTTGAGTGGGCTGGTCACGATTTACACTGATTTTTTGTAATTTATATATATAAATAAAACTTAGCCGGATATCTACCGTTAATGGGTATATCACGACTCTATATTATCACCGTCATGATTTTTTAACCCTTTTATTCAAACAAACTAAATTATGAAAATCGTTAAGTTCCTTTCCCTCATCATGTTGCTGTCAATAGGATTCGTAGCATGTAAAGACAATTCAAAAAGTGATCAAAGTGCAGATGCAACAGCTCTAGAAGCTGCAATGCAGGCTTCTAAGACAGAGCTTGTCAAGAACATATCTGAGTTGCAGACAACTGTAAACACTAAGATCACTGAATTTGAAAATCAATTAACAAGTGCCGCGGAAGAAGCTAAGCCTGAGATCAGTGCCAAGCTGGATGTACTTCGTAAGCAAAAAACTGAGCTTGAAAATCTTTCTACGAAAGTAGGTTCTTCTACGGCTGAAGGATGGGCTGATTTTCAGCAAAAAGCTGCTCAGATGGTTGCCGAAGTAAAAGAGGCACTAAGTAAATAATGCATTGGGTGAGATTGTAATAGTCTTTTTAAAGCCGCCTATCCGGGCGGCTTTTTTTTTCTATTAAACTGATTTTCAAATAAATAAACAGATCCATTTCAATCAAAATAAGAGACATCGGGTAATTCATAACAGGTCGCTTTCACAATTTGGCCGAAGCAGGGAAAAAATTTAGATATTTATCCCTGATTGTACTATTATTAGCAGAAGGGCTCATAATCAAGGCTTTACTTTGGAATTAAACGGGATATTCATGTCAACTTTTAAAAAAATTCCTCATCTAACTTTTGCCTTGATAATCAAATTGTTATATTTGTGCCCCTCCTTCTATCCAAAAAGTAGTATATGATGGAATCCGTAGCCTTGCCTATGAGTAAAGATGATGACCTGATTAAAAAGATTTTGGACTCCTTCGTTAGCCGTGGTGGCTATACAGAGGTTAAGGCTAATATTGATGGTTTTGAGACTCCCTCCGCACTTAGCAATAAGGAAAGTGAGGATAGGGTCATTCCTGATATTACGGCTCTCAAGAGAAATGGTCGGTGGTATATTGAAGTAGTTCGTAAAGATGGCGAAGTCGAGAAAACTGTGAGCAAGTGGAAATTGCTTAGTATGCTTGGCAAAGCCCGTAACGGTGGTTTAATCCTTATGGCTCCATCCGGGCAGTATGCCTTTGCTGAAAGACTCACGAAGAAGCATGACATCCATTGCAAGATTGTAAAAATGTAAACCTCATCTGCAGGTTCATATATAAATAAAAAAGGTGGACAAATTGCCCACCTTTTTTATTTCATAATCCAGACAAATTCAGGATCTATAATAGTTTCAAGAGTTGTTCTTCAAGGTCAAACCTTGGATTTACTGCAGCAATCTTACCCTGCCTGTCGATCAGGAATGTCTTGGGGATACCAGTTACTCCATATTCTTTCACAGCCTTTGTATCCCATTTTGCTAACTCACTGACGTGATAAGGCCAATTCAACTGATCAGTCTGTATAGCATTAACCCAGCTCTTTTTAGATTGTTCCATACCAGCCTTGTATTGGTCATCAGACGGGAACCGGGCTTTTGTTCGCTCATCTATTCCATCAAGAGACACACTATACACAGTAAAGCCTTTGTCTTTGTATTTGTTGTAAACTTCCACGACATGCGGATTATTTTTCCGGCATGGGCCACACCATGAAGCCCAAAAATCAAGCAATACTACCTTTCCTTTCAAATCAGCCAGGGAATAGCTTTTTCCGTCCGGGCTCTTTAAGGAAATATTGGGAGCTACCATGCCTACCTGAATAGCTTCACCTCCACCACCGCTTTGCATAGCAGATTGCTGCAATACAAAACCGAAATTGGTGTAATCGGTCACGTATTCACTGGTCGGATATTTCTTTGTCAGTAAAGCAGCTGCAGTCTTATGTATTTCGAAGAATTCAGGCCGATTGCCAAACGCATTCATTGCTAACTGCATCCCGGCCAGAGGGTATTTAGTATTGGTGATATAGTCTTTCACGTCATCTGAGGTGAGGCGTCCCAAAGAAAGTAGATTCATCGCCTGGGCAAAATCTTTTGCACTTTCAGAACCTGAAATGCTGACATCATAATTTCTTATGCCATCCAGTGTGCCTTTGATGTTGATGGTAGTCGCCTGGTCCTCAACAATCAAAATAACTTTTCCTGAACCAATGCGCAATCTGTAGATGGACTCTTTTAAAGGCTCCTCCACTTTCATTGTGAAGCTTCCTTTATCATCCGTCTCGGTTTGTGCCAGAACAGTCGTATTGTTATTAGTGCCCATTTTATCAAAATACACCTTCATATTCGGTGCATCAGATATGGTGCCTGTGATATTGGTCCCTTTGGAAGATACTGCTCCGCAGGAAGCAATACTGATAATGCAAAGAATAAAGAGACCGAATGTCAGATTTTTCATAGTGAGATATTTGATTGAATTTTTATTGTTCCAGAATAGTGGATAGCGTGTTTTGATAGAGATCCTTCCATTCAGATAAATGTCCAAAATCCGCTCCTGCTATTGAAACAGAGGCTGAGGTCACTTCACCTAAACGAAGGAATGGGATTCCTTGTTTATCAGCGAGGGCTTCAATAGTCTTAAAGTTTTCTAAAGAAATCGAAATCACAATGCGGCTCTGGCTTTCACCGAAAAGAAATATATCAGCACGTTGTTCTTCCGGAATGGATATAGAGAATCCAAGGTTACCGGACATTGCACACTCCATGAGTGTTGTGAAGAGCCCTCCTTCAGAAACATCATGTGCCCCATGTATCAGAGATCGATGTATCAGATCCGTCATCATCATTTGAACATTATATTCCATCTCAAGTTCAAAGTCAGGACATGGCGTCAACCGTTGATCAAGGATTTCCCTCACATAGACAGAACTATGCGCATTCAAGGGCAATGGCCCCAGAAGCACAATGATGTCGCCTGCGCTTTTGAATGGTATTGTTGTAGAATATTTTGCTTCCTCAAGCAATCCTACCATTCCAATTGTTGGAGTAGGGAAGACCGGTTCTGTTTTGTCTTTTAATACAGACTGATTGTAAAAACTGACGTTTCCGCCTGTAACAGGAGTATTAAATTTTCTGCAGGCATTACCCATCCCTTTGAGTGCATTCACAAATTGATAGTACACTTCAGGATTATAAGGATTACCAAAATTGAGGCAATTTGTAACACCCAATGGGATTGCACCTGAACATCTAATATTTCTTGCAGCCTCTGAAACAGCGATTAAAGCTCCTTTGTAGGGATCTGCATAGACGTAAGCACTATTGCAATCTACCGTGACTGCCAGTGATTTTTTGGAATCTTTGAGCCTTATGATTGTCGCATCCGAAGGCTCATTCGTATTGGTATTTCCTGTCCTTACCGTATGATCATATTGTTCATACACCCATCGTTTTGACGCTACATTGGGTGAAGAAATTATTTTTTTTGCAATCCCAACCAGTTCTGTAAGAGATTTTTTTGGTGGATCAAATGCTTTTATCTGATCCATATATGCTGGACGACTGTATTCACGATCATAGACAGGGGCACCTCCTCCGAGTACAAGTGAATGAGCAGGAACATCCGCTACTTTTTCACCATGTCGGTAGTATTCCAATCTCCCTGAGTCAGTCACTTCACCTATCTGAGAACATTCGAGGTCCCATTTTTCAAATACCTTCAGGATTTCTGATTCTTTTCCTTTTTCAACAACCACAAGCATTCGCTCCTGGCTTTCCGAAAGAAGGATCTCCCAGGCATGCATATTTTTCTGACGTGTTGGGACAAGATCAAGGTTGATCCGCATACCTGTTCCGGACTTTGCGCTCATTTCTGAAGTCGAACAAGTGATCCCTGCTGCACCCATATCCTGCATACCTACCACAGCACCTGTCTTTATGATTTCAAGTGAAGCTTCCAATAGTAATTTTTCCTGGAAAGGATCACCTACCTGAACCGCAGGCAAATCCTCCGCAGAGTCTTCAGTCAGATCTGCAGAAGCAAATGTAGCTCCATGGATACCATCTCTTCCGGTAGCAGAACCAACAATAAATACAGGATTGCCAGGACCGTCTGCACATGCAGAAACTGTTTCACCAACTTTCACAATCCCCACAGACATGGCATTGACAAGAATATTTTGCTGGTAGCACGGATCAAAGTAAACTTCACCCCCCACTGTCGGGACACCCAGGCAATTGCCATAATCACCGATTCCACTGACGACGCCTTTGACCAAATGTCGCATGTGCGCAGAGGATGGGTCTCCAAAACGTAGAGAATTAAGTGCAGCTATAGGTCTTGCGCCCATCGTGAAAATATCACGGTGAATTCCACCTACCCCCGTAGCTGCTCCTTGGTAAGGTTCAATCGCGGATGGATGATTGTGTGATTCAATTTTAAAAGCGCATGCAAGACCATCGCCGATATCGATCAAGCCCGCATTTTCTTCACCTGCGGCCACCAGAAGCCTGCCGCCATCTCGAGGAAGTGTCTTTAGATATTTGATTGAGTTTTTATAAGAGCAATGTTCACTCCACATGACTGAGTATATGCTCAACTCCGTGAAGTTCGGTTCCCTGCCCAGGACATCACATATTTGATCGAACTCATCTTTAGTAAGCCCCAATTGGCCGGCAACCTTAAAATCTACCACCTGTTCAGTTTCCTGCATAAAAATTCATATATGCCGCAAAAGTAATATAACGCAGGGAAATGAGCTGAAAAGGTCAAAAGTTAAAAGACTGATCGGATTTTATTTTATCGCATTTTATGCTGATTATAGAAGGTTGATGAGAGATATGCTCCTACAAGATAACTGTAGGCTGCCTGGATGCTCCCATGCCACTTCGAAATTTCCTGTGCGTACTTATCCATCAATTTGTGATTATTGATTGGAATGCCTGTGTAATAAATTATCCCTGAGGTAGATGATTCAAAAAGGGGAAAGCTGCAAAAGTTATCCTTAGTTTCAAACTAAGGATAACTTTTGCAGCCTTCCTTTTTTACTGTTATTCCTTTTTCAAAATGATCGCGTCTATATTTTTATCCCTGATCATCTGATTAAACGCAGGCAACATATCACTTTTCACTTTTTCAAGCTTAGCCAGTTGATCATCAATTTCAGCTTCTAATTCTTTACGGACCGCATAGGCTTGTTCTGTAGGGGGGAATTCGCCATTACCCATGATGCTTTTCAAATAGGCCAATTTATCAGTGAGACGCACAGGATAATTCAGTGGATCTTGCCCGCTTCTGTTTTTTGTCTGATACAATGCCTCTTCAATTTTTGTCATCACACTATCTATTTTCCCGATTTCTTTTTTTAGCTCATCTTCCTTTGGAATACGTTCCTTGTAATTTTTTAATTGTTGCCTGATATCCCTTATGTTGATGATAGCTTTGTTCGCTGCAGTCATTTTTTTATTCACCTCCATTACAAATTCTTGATAAAGAGTGTAATCCTGAGGTGATGCTTTTGATATTGGATCCTGCAGGATTACAAATGATTTTCGGGTGAGTTTGTCATTGTAATTGAACTCAACTGAATAGCTACCGGGAACAGCTCTTGGACCTGATAATCCACCGCCCCACAGGATCATTCCATCAAATCCAAAAGAAGGTTTATATTGAAGATTCCAATTGAATTTGTTCATGCCTTTCTTCGGAGTGAGCTTGTCATTTTTTTCTTTAGAGGCTGTGCTGTAAGAAACTATTGTATCTCCGGCAGATGAGAAAACTGTTATCGCCAATGTGTCGTTTTTCTTTAATGAGTCAGGTAAAAAATAGTACGTACTTAAACCACCTGCATAATTTGTTCCTTCTAGTTTGCTCTTTCCTGAATATCCTGTCATCCGGTAAAAATCCTCCGGTTGATAAACAGTCAATTCCTTTGGAGTCGTTGGCTTCAATTGTCTTATCTGATAGAGATCATCTAGAATCCAGAAGCTCCTTCCTTGCGTCGCAGCAATCAGATTATTATTTTTTATCGTCAGGTCTGTAACAGGCACTATAGGCATATTCAATTGCAGAGATTGCCAGTGATCTCCATCATCAAAACTTATGTACATACCCGACTCAGTACCTGCGTAAAGAATTCCTTTGCTGTTTGGATCAGATCGGATCACACGCGTAAAATGATTTGAATCAATACCTGTGGTGATAAGTTGCCATGTTTGTCCATAATCTTTGGTCTTAAGCAAATAGGGTTTGTAATCTCCGGATTTGTACATCGTAGCTGCGACATAGCAACCACCGTCAAGATGAGGATCCGGTTCGATTGAATTGATCATGATCCATTTCGGTAGAAAAGCTGGCGTGACATTCTGCCATGAGTTGCCTCCGTCTTTTGTAACATGAATGAGTCCATCGTCACTTCCCACCCAAAGCAAATCCTTCACACGAGGACTTTCAGCAATCGTAAATATTGTACAGTAATATTCTACTGAAGTATTGTCTTTTGTTATCGGACCACCTGATGGTTTTAATTTAGAAGTATCATTTCGTGTCAGATCAGGACTGATCGTTTTCCAACTCTGACCTTCATCAGTCGTAACATGCAAATAATTCGATGCCGCATATAATTTCTTTGGGTCATGCAGTGAAAAATAGATAGGGAAATTCCACTGAAAACGATATTTACTTCCTTCAGCACCATGACCCATCTGAAGATCAGGCCATACATCTACATTCCGACTGAATCCTGTCTTGTGATCAAGTCTGTCGATGACACCGTCATAACATCCACCATAAACAATATCATCATTCAATGGGTCAACAGCGAGCCATCCACTCTCGCATCCCGCTGTGGATTCCCAATCATCTTCACCAATCGTTCCACCTCCAGTCCTACTGGATATTCTAAGCGTACTATTGTCCTGTTGTGCGCCATAGATTCGATAGGGAAAATGATTGTCTGTCGTGACCCGATAGATTTGTGCAGTAGGTTGATTGTGATATGTCGTCCAGTTTTCTCCGCCATCATAACTGACTTGTGCACCACCATCATCGCCGATGATCATTCGCTGAGGATTGTCAGGATCAATCCAAAGGTCATGATGGTCACCATGGCTTGCGCCATAAGAAGAGAATGATTTGCCACCGTCACTTGATTTGTGATAAGACACATTGACGACATACACGACATCTGCAGAAGAGGGATCAGCATAAATACGGGAATAGTACCATGCTCTTTGCCGCAGGTTGCGATCTGAATTTGTTTTGATCCATGTTTTTCCGCTGTCATCTGATCTGAACACTCCACCATCTTCGTTTTCAATGATGGCCCATAGTCGATTACTGTTGGCTGGTGATACTGTAATGCCGGAGATGCCCCATATCCCTTTTGGGAGCCCGGAAGCCGTAGAAATATTTTGCCATGTTTCACCGCTGTCCTTGCTTTTCCAGAGGGCCGAACCTTCTCCACCACTGCTTAATTCATAAGGATTTCTGTGCACTCTCCATGATGAAGCATAAAGGATGCGTGAATTATTAGGGTCAATAATTAAGTCTACTGCACCTGCTCTTTCATTTACAAAAAGGGTTTGACGCCATGTTTTTCCTCCATCGATTGATTTGTAGATGCCTCTTTCTTTTGTGTCTTTGTATAAATCACCTAGTACCGCTGCGTAAACAATGTCCGGATTATGAGGATCTACTCTGACTCTTGGAATGTGTTTTGAATTTTCAAGACCTATATGTTGCCATGTTTGACCGGCATCCGTGCTTCGCCACATCCCATATCCTGATGAAACATTTCCACGGACAGTTTCTTCTCCGCCACCGACATAGATGACATTTTCATCAGAAGGTGCCACTTCAATGGCTCCAATGCTTCCGCCAAAAAAACCATCTGAAATATTTTCCCAGGTTTGACCACCATCTTTGGTGCGCCAGACGCCACCACCTGTTGATCCGAAATAATAAAGGCTTGGTTTGCCCCTGACACCGGTGACTGCAGCAGAACGACCGCCGCGGAATGGTCCTATATTGCGCCATTCGAGACTTCTGAAAAATGAAGTGTCAACAGGGTTGTATATGGGAGGGGTGATCTTTTTTCGTTGTCCATATGTTGTTGTCATCGAAAAAAGGATCAACAGTAAGGGTAGTATTATTTTGAATTTCATGGCAGGAGTAATGATAATTTTGGATTGAAAAGTAGACATTTAACTATGAATAATACTGACCAGGACTCTCCATCTCTTGATCGCTCTTCCATTCGGGTCGATATCCGTACTGAAGAATCATGGATTAACAGCTTTCTTAATGAGAAACAAATCCTCATTCCGATCGATGATAGTATTCATCTGACCAACCTTAAAATAAGTCTTGAAGGTGGATTGCTCAATTTAAACGCCGATATACAGGAGAATGAGGGATCATCTATAGAAGTCACTTCTCATCCGGTATGGGATCCCCTCCGGCAATATCTTCAAATCGAGGATGTAAAATTTCAAACAAAAAGCAAGAATCTTATCCTCAAAAGTAAAGGATGGCTTGCGCGTTTATTTTTAGATGAAAAATTGGATAAAAAAATCGAAGAGAAGGCTAATCAATTGTTCGCAGATCAACTTGCGAAAATCAAAAAAGATCCAACCTTGTTTCCGATTCCGAATACAGGTGATGCATCCGTGCTTGTTACCAATATCACATTGCAGGAATTAATTTTTATTGATCAGGCGATCACGTTAAAAGCTACAATAGAAGGATTCTGGAAATTGAATCTTACAAAAGGTGAGTAGAGAATTGTGAGTAGTGAGTGAGTGGTGAAATTACTAACCGCATTTTTCACTATTCACTATTCACTATTCACTATTCACTATTCACTATGTCATTCATAGTCTTAAGCTGATCCGATGTAAACCTGGCCGGTATTCTTTGAAAATAATTTTCTCCACTTCCTCAAGATGTGACGCATGATTGACAAAATCCAGATCTTCAACATCGACGATGACAATAGGGTAGGAAGGCTGGCTATAGAAAAATTCAAAATAGGAATCCTGTATATTCTGGAGATATTGAGCTGTAATACTACTTTCATAACCCCGATCGCGCAAATGAATTTGTTGTAATAATTTTTTTGGAGTCCTGTGCAGGTAGATCAGCAGATCAGGATTTGGTGATGTAACATTAAGCATTGAAAACAATCGTTGAAAAAGCTTGTATTCCTTTTCATCAAGATTTTTCCGGGCGAAGATCAAAGTCTTCCAGAAACAATAATCCGCCACAGTAAATTCATAAAATAAGTCATGTTGCAGTGTGACCTGAGACAATTGTTTATGACGCTCAGCCATAAAAAATAATTCTACTGTAAAAGCATAACGCTCGGGATTTTGATAGAAAAAGGGTAGAAAAGGATTGTCATCAAATTGTTCAAGCAGGAGTCGTGCAGGATAAGTATTTGAAATGAGTTCGCACAGGGTTGTCTTCCCTGATCCGATGTTGCCTTCAATGCAGATGTACTTATAAGGAGTTGTCCTGTTCATCTGCGTTGAATATATACACTTCTCCGCTATCTCTGCAATCCAGGTAAAGTTCTTCAATAGTTTGTTGCAATACAGGATGTATTACCTGGCTTGCAATATCCATGAGGGGGATCAACGCAAAGTTTCGTTCATGAAAATGAGGATGAGGAATGATCAGATTTTCTGTATTGATCACCTCGTCACCATGGAGGAGAATGTCAATATCGATATTCCGGGCATGCCATTTTTCACCTGGTATTCTTCCGGCCTTAATTTCTATTTGTTTGATCGCCTTGAGCAGATCAGCAGGTTCAAGTCCGGATGAAAGAGCTATTACCTGGTTAAGAAACCAGGGTTGATCGTCATACCCCCAGGGTTGGGTTTCATAGATTCTACTCTCGGCTTTGATAGAACCAAGTTCTGTTGAAATCAGGTTTTTAGCCTGATTAATCTGAGCGACCCGATCTCCCAGGTTGCTACCAAGTGAAAGATGATAAATAGATCTATGCATGAGAATAAGAGGCACGGAAAGGTAAAAAATGATTTGCTGTGAAGACGTTCAAATTAAAGTCAATCAAAGTGTTTCAAAGAGTGTGGCACACTTAGGTGTGCCACACCTAAGTGTGCCACACTGTCCTAACTTGTTGATTATGAAAGGACCCGGATAGTTATGCACATAACAATGTGGATAAAAATTTATGACGATTTCTGTAGGCTTTAAGCTTTGCGGGATCGCAACCTCCAGTTCATCGGATAGTGATTTTTCCATCCCTGCGAAGTGTATTTAAGCCAGCCTAGTATAGTCCCTTTATAAGAAGCCAGATACCATCCGTTTTCATTAACCGATGAAGGAATTATTGTGGAGCGTTCAAGGTAATCCAAGCCTCCTTCAAGATCCAGCTCTACTTTTTTAATTTCCGGATGTTGAATTCCTGACATGGCTAAGTAATGAGAGGGAATGAAGTCCTTTCCTTTTACTTGACCTGCCTGTGCAATGATTTCAGCCCTGGAAATTCGTTGCAACACTTCATTTGCTTTTTCCTCAGCAGCCGATGATATCAATAAATTGTATTCACTATTTTTTCTTATTTTATATGAAGATGGATTATTCAAACTTATTTCAATTTCTGAAGGAACAGTAATGAATTCATTTGGCAGTTTTTTATTTCCCTGAATCGTTGACTTTCGATTTGAATTATTTTTCAGGACTGCAATAAATAAGCCTTCTCCTTTTACTTTATGTGGAAACATCTGGTAACCAATAGCATGCTTAAAAGTTATTGTTTTTATGCCCCATTTCTCAGGAAAATTTAACAGGATGGATTCAAGATCATGCGACGAATTGAAATCTGAAATGTTGTAAATATTTTCTTCAAGACTGTACGAACATGTACTGTATATCAGGTACCCTTCGGGTTTTAATGCTTTGACTGCATCGCTTAGGATTTGTTTTTGCAACAATGAACATGACCTCACTAGTCCTTCACTCCATTGGTTGATTGCTTCTGGCTCTTTTCGCATCATACCTTCACCTGCACATGGCGCATCTATCAAAATAATATCAGCCAGAGGCTCGCGAAATGAAGAAGATTGTTCACTCGTGAGCATTGTATTCATGTATCCGCCCTTCACAAGGTTTTCCCACAATATTGTTTTTCGTTGAGGCACAACCTCATTGGCAATCAAAATATCTGTCGGCTTAAGATGGCTGGCAAGAATGCCTGTTTTTCCACCTGGAGCTGCGCACAGATCAAGCCAGATACGAGGAGTTTGGTCCAGATTCAACTGCGTGATCACATCATCAAGGATCATTGAAGAAGCTTCCTGTACATAATATGCACCTCCATGCCAATGTGGGTCAAGATGAAACCGAGGACGCGTCTCCAGGTAAAACCCATGCTTACACCATGGAACGGGCTGAAGTTCATTGAATGAAGACTTTCCTTTTCGATGATTCAACCTGATACTTGTCGGAGAAGGAAAAGATAATGCGTTGAAAAAATCTTCAGCTTCATCACCAATCTGATCCTGCATTCTTCGTACAAATTCTTCGGGAAGTTTATTCATAAGCCCCTATATCCACATATGGGAATTTTAATTTTTCCAATTACATTTAATTTCAAAAAGTGACATCGAGATAAGTCCCCTTTAGGGGATTTAGGGGCAAAATGTCATAATCCTTTGACTTTCCCATACAACATACCTCCTTTAGCAAACATCTTGTCAACTTTTTGACTTACATACGGATCTGACTCAAGTACAGGTGCATGATGAGTTTTTATTCTTGCATCAATGATCAATGGTGATTGACATGACCAGTGTTTATCAATCACTTTAGATCCGGCTCCATAAATATCTTTAGCAGGATTGGATCTTGTAAAAGTTGCCCATAGAAAATTATTTAATTGTGCACTCAACCATGTGCTATCTTCAGTAAGAATCCAAAGAGGCCATTGTTCGAGATCTGATGGTTCAATGGACTGACATAACAATTCTATTTCTTTCTTTGCAGTGGCATAGTCTGAAAATGGAATAAAAGAAATAGCCAAAACACCAGGCATCACAACATCTACTTTTTTACATGAAGAAGGTAGATTGAGATGTGCAGGAACTTCAGCAGATAAATTTCTTCTTACCTGCCCGCGTGCTGCAATCACTAATTTTGAACCGCTATTCCATCCGTCACCACTGTAATCCAATGTGTCAATAGTAGTCCTTGTTTGAAAATGCAAATCACGGCTTAAATCAATCCTGCTCAATACATGCTGAAAAAACTCAGGAATTCGATGCGTGGAGAGCTGAGGATCATCTTCATCACAGGCTATAAAAAGATATTTGGCAAGTGAGGTTTGTCCTTTGCCAAGAAGATGATTAGCAATGGTTAATAATTCCTCCGGTACGGGGTCACGAAAGGGCATATAACGTTCATGACCTATAGCCAGTAAAAGTGGATGCACTCCTGCAGCATCTACTGCATGAACTTCTTTAAGGCCAGGAAATTCAGAAGGTGCCAGAGGCTCAACCAACTGATGAATCAACCAACCAAAATTGCTGTCTTCCTGCGGAGGTCGGCCCACAACAGTAAAATGCCAGATCGGATTTTTCCGGTGATAAATGTTTTTAATATCCAATACTGGAAAATCATGCTTAAGACTATAATAACCAAGGTGATCACCAAACGGCCCTTCCGGTTTCTTTTCATTCTGACGTACTGTTCCTGTAAGACAGAAATCCGCATCTGCAGAAAGTATATAACCATCTTTCCAAAAATATCTGAATCTGCGGCCACCCAATAAACCGGCAAATGTGACTTCACTAAGATTTTCAGGTAAAGGCATGATTGCCGCAAATGAATGTGATGGCGGCCCTCCAACAAAAATGGAGATCTTAAATTCTCCGCCTGTCTGTTTATATAAAGTATGATGAATGCCTATGCCACGATGAAGTTGATAATGCATTCCTGCTTCAGTATCCTTAATGTATTCATTGCCGCTGATCTGTATTCTGTACATTCCAATGTTGGAATCAGAAATCTTATGATCACCTGGGGGCAAACTCAATACTTGTGGTAGTGTAATAAATGCACCACCATCTTCTGGCCAAGATACAATCTGAGGTAATAAACTCAGTTTAGTTCTGCCGTGAAGAATAGGTCTTTTCAATTTTGCTTTTAATGGTAAGCCTTTTATCGCAGTGAATGGGATGCCGGCATATTTGAAAGGGTGTCGAAGAAAATCTATCGGATCAGCTTTTAGGCTTATCAATCTTTGGACCTGCTCAAGCGTATTTCTGAAAAGAAATGTGGTGCGTTCTTTTGTACCATACAGATTTGATAGTGAAGTGAAGGGGCTGTCTTTTACTTTTTCAAATAATAATGCGGGGCCGCCGGCATCAAATACCCTGCGATGTATTTCAGCCATCTCAAGATAAGGATCAACTTCATCCGGTATTCGTAATAATTGACCTGAAGAAAGATCTTCAATGCATTGCTTGAGTGAAGTATAGGGCAAAGGGACTTATTTTATGATATCAGGATGTAAAATACTGCGGAATATCAAAACCTTCTGTATAGTTGTCAGAGTCATAACTAGGAAATCCTTGAATTGATTATTAAGCTGATCGGCTATGGGATCAGGATAAATTGCATTAAGAAATATGATAAATCAAAGATTCAGGTTTTGATAAACTTGTTTTTTGACTTTAATAATAGGTCTTTGGATTAATTCACGTTAAGGGTTAAATACGATTTGATCTTAAACTTTATCCGATAGCGTGAGTTTTGTTTAGGGCGGAAAGTGATTTCAATGTTTGAGAGAAGTCTTATCCAACTACAACTTCATTATGGATATTGTCATCATGCTTTTCACAGGAGCAGTGTTAGGATGGCTTGGAAGTCTGATTTTTAAAGGCCGGGGCCTGGGATTATATGGAAATATCATTATTGGCTTGCTGGGAAGTGTTTTAGGCTATTGGGTATTTGGTGAATTTGGAGTTAATCTGAATACTAATTTGAAAAGCACTTTACTTTCAGGTCTTTCAGTAGCAATTGTTAGCCTGATTATCGGGAATCTTATTTTTCCCGGGCGAAAATCATAAGTGGCCTCAATCAACTTCAGTTAAAGTGATGGCCAAGAATGTTCTTTTATCGAATATGATTTCTTCTCATATATCTTTTTACCTTAGCCGTCAAATGGATAAGAGTTGAAGGTTTATCAGGATCTCCTCCACCACATACTGGATCAGGGTTTACGCAAAAGTGATCGCACCGGCACAGGTACGATCAGTGTATTTGGACACCAGATGCGCTTCGATCTTAGTGAAGGTTTCCCTTTACTAACGACAAAAAAACTTCATATACAATCTATTATTTACGAGCTTCTTTGGTTTTTAAAAGGAGAAACCAACATTGCCTATTTGCAGGAACATGGTGTACGGATTTGGAACGAATGGGCAGATTCTAATGGAGACCTAGGCCCCGTATACGGTCACCAATGGCGTAGCTGGACAGGAGCAGACGGGGTTACGATAGACCAGATTTCAATGGCGGTAAAGTCAATTATGACCAACCCCGATAGTCGCAGGATAATCGTTTCAGCCTGGAATGTGGCTGAAATAGATAAAATGGCACTGGCTCCTTGCCATTGTCTCTTTCAATTCTATGTTGGGGATGGCAAATTAAGCTGCCAGCTTTATCAAAGATCAGCAGATGTTTTTCTGGGTGTACCATTCAATATTGCCTCCTATGCTTTGCTGACATTGATGATGGCACAGGTCTGCGATCTTCAGCCTGGCGTCTTTGTCCACACCTTTGGTGATGCACACATTTATCTGGATCATCTTGAACAGGTTCAGGAGCAATTGTCCAGGGAACCCAGGCAAATACCAGTCATGAAGCTTAATCCGGAGGTCAAGGATATATATTCCTTCCGTTTTGAGGATTTTGAATTAATTAATTATCATCCTTATCCACGCATTGCAGCGCGAGTTTCGGTGTGATTTCATAAAACACTGTTTAGATATAGTCTAAATAGCAAATAGTAAACCTTTGGATTCAGGTTAAGTCTTGTATCTAATTATTTTTGCAGCCATAATCAGCTATTATTACAGTCTCTACTTAATATGTTATGCATCATAACTGCTTGAAATACTGCCTTCTCCTTGCGTTTAGCTGGATTTTTATTGTAGGAAGCTCATATGCCGAACCTACAGTAGCGGCTGGTAAAGTCCTGTTCCAGAACAACTGCAAGGCCTGCCATAATGCGAATATGAAGGATGATATGACCGGCCCCGCCCTTGGAGGATTTGAAGAAAGGTGGGCTGCATATCCAAGAGAAGATCTTTATAAATGGATTCATAATTCCCAAGCTCTGATTGCTTCAGGGCATCCTCGTGCTGTAGAATTATGGAATAAATGGAAGCCAACAGTCATGACTTCTTTTGCTGCTTTCAAACCGGAAGAAATAGAATCCATTTTCCTTTATATCAATGCTCCGGCTCCGGCACCAGTCGCAGCAGTCTCAGCGGGAGGCGGAACAACTCCCGGAGGAGTAGATAAATCAAATGATTTCATTTATTGGATCCTTTTTGGTGTACTCTTAATCACTGTATTCACTCTTTCCAGGGCTATATTAAATCTTAGAAGCATTGTCGCAGAGGCTGAAGGGGATACACACCCTGTGAAGGAATTGACGATGATCCAGTTTCTAAAGAGCAAGAGTGTAATTGCCTTCCTGATTTTTCACTGATAAAAAAGTCGGGTTACAAGATCAT
>JBDUAU010000491.1:0-6565 GCA_040004485.1 Saprospiraceae bacterium | reverse complement strand
GTGCACGATAGTGATTTTGCACCTTCGCCGAAATATTCAATGATAGCTCCGGTACCGCCTTTGACAGTAAGGACACCGGCTACTTTCAGAATGACATCTTTCGCAGAAGCCCAGCCACTAAGTTTCCCTTTCAGATGTACACCGATCAACTTTGGCATTTTGAGCTCCCATGGCATACCTGCCATGACATCAACGGCATCTGCCCCTCCTACGCCAATCGCGAGCATTCCTAACCCTCCTGCATTCGGGGTGTGACTGTCAGTGCCAATCATCATGGCACCCGGGTAGGCATAATTTTCTAATACAGTCTGATGAATGATTCCTGCACCTGGTTTCCAGAAGCCAATTCCGTATTTGGTTGATACTAAAGAGAGGAAGGAATAAACCTCAGAATTAATATCAAGGGCAATTTTCAAATCTGCATTTGCTCCTGTTTGTGCCTGGATAAGGTGATCACAATGGACAGTGGTCGGTACGGCAGTTTTGTCCATTCCACAGGTCATAAATTGCAATAAAGCCATCTGGGCAGTGGCGTCTTGCATAGCTACACGATCAGGTGCAAAAAACACATAATCATGGCCTCTTTTGTAGTCCCGGACAGGTGAATCCGGATGAAGATGGCTGAATAAAATTTTCTCAGAAAGAGTCAGCGGGCGGCCGAGAGTAGTACGAATGGCAGTTACTTTTTCAGGCAAGCCTTTGTACATGGCCTGAATCATATCAAAATCGAATATCATAACCTGGATTTATATTGGCGAATATGGTCTTAATAACCATTGGGTAAAAATAAGGTTGTGCTTCAAAAGAGGACGCAGATTTATGAAGAAAATGAAAGATTTATTAAGATTCTAATTTTTCTCAGGGACTTCCTTAATTGTACTTATGTTTCTCATTGGTTCAGAAAGAAGTATGGTCTCTATTTTTGAACTACGAGCATCATGATCGTCATGATTTTTCATGATATGTTTCTATGGTTAGAAATTGAAATACGCTTAATTCTCAAGTCTTTCAAGAAGTCTTCCTGAAATGCGCAGAAAATCCATTTCGGTGATGATTCCAATGAGTTCACCATTTTGAACTACCGGGAGACAACCGATTTTATTTTTTCGCATGATGGTCATCGTCTCGAGCAGGGTGGCGTTTGGTCCGATGGTCAGCGGATGTTTATTCATAATATCCTTTACTGTGGTATGATCACCATCCGGACTATTTGGTTGATTGCGTGTTTTCAATAAATGTCTGACCACAATCCGAAGAGTGACTAAGCCTACAAGCTTGCCTTCTTTGTCCTCGACTGGTGTATATCGGATTTTCCGCCAATCCATCATTTCAGCTACAAGATCCACGATATCATCTTTTTGTACGGTGAATAGGTCGGTGTTCATAAATTCACTGACCTTGAGATGTGATGGGCGGTATTCTTTCAGGTCGGAGAGCTCAGGCATTTTCCATTGGTGAACGGGTAAGCCCATTTTCTGATTCACTGACATAGCATGTGTGAGTACAGTCAAAGCCTCATCTTCTGTAGTCTCTTTTTTCAATTTAGTGTATGATCTTAAAGCCCATCTCGCTCCGTTCATGTTTTCCTTAGCCCGGCATTCGATCACATCCATGTATCTGGAGATATCTTCAGGGCGGATATTTCGCATCTCAAGACCTTTGCGGGCTCTGGGGATCAGTTCCTGGAGAGCGAGTTCAGCCACCGGGATTTTCTGATCATGCATCCATGTGAATTTTGAATCGATCCCGAATTTGGCTGCTTTGATAAAATTGTCATAGACGTCTTCGAAGCTCATTTTATTCCGGATATCGCCCACATCTTCTTTCATCTGAACCATGCATCCAAGCCATAGTGCGGCGTTGGCCATTTCATCCTGGACAGTTGGGCCTGAAGGCAACACCCGGTTCTCTATCCGCAAGTGTGGTTTTCCATTTTCGCTTATACCATAACATGGGCGGTTCCAGCGATAGACGGTACTATTGTGAACCTGAAGAGATCCAAGTTTGGGCGTTTTTCCTGCCAGGATCATTTCGCGGGCATTTTCCCTGACGTCTCCACTGAGTAGGACCCTGAAGCGGGCGATGTCTTCTCTGTAAATATCCAGGATGGAATGGTCGAGCCATTGCTTTCCAAAATTTACTCTTGGGCTGCGTTCGCGCATATGTTCCTGCGTGGAACGGGTATCCAATGCCTGCTGAAACATAGCGATTCTGGATTCATGCCAAAGCCTTCTGCCGAATACAATCGGTGAGTTTGCGGCCAGGGCCATGACAGGTGCGGATAGTGCCTGGGCTAGGTTGTACATCGGAACAAAGTCAGCCGGGCTAACCTGAAGGTGGACCTGGAAGCTTGTATTGACGGCTTCGAGTAGAGGTGAATCATGTTTGATCAGTAATTCATCGATGCCGACCAGATTCAGCTCGTACGTATTGCCCATCATTTGCTGGTTGATGGCTTCCATGAGGGCGAAGTATCGTTGTTTTGGAGTGAGATTGCTCATCTCCATATCGAACTTTCTGAGGGTAGGCAGGATACCAGTGAGGATGATGGTGGCACCGAATTTATTGACGATTCCTTCAATCAGAGCTAGTTTGGCAGAGTTCTCATCTTCCATATCTCTCAACGCGCTACCTGAAAATTCACGAGGGTCAAGATTGGTTTCGAGATTAAATCTGGCGAGCTCTGTTCCGACCCAATCCCATTCAGTCATTTGCTCGAGAGCTTCCATATTAACACAGGCTGGTTTGAACGTGGTCTGATCTACAAGGACCATTTCCTGCTCGGCTCCGATCCGGACGATGTCCGTTTCAAACCAGTCATTGTTGATCATATACTCTAATGCATTGACGTCATCAAGGAGTGACTTGACGAATCGTTGCATTTCATCATTCGATTTTACTATCGAAACATGTTGTTCTCCCATGGTTTAAAACTACTGTTTCATCTCATATCACACAAGCATCTTTACAGAATGGTCCTTAGGCTCTTGTCATAGCTGCGATTCAGGATGTGGGGCTATGGTCTGTGGTAGAAATGAAAGACTAATTTTCTCAATTAATATTCACTATTGATCAAAGACTATTGGCTAAACTCACGGCAAAGACCATTGACTCATGACTATTTATCAAACGAACGAACATAACTAAATGATCAACTAATACGTTAGTTTGAAATCAAGATGAAAAAGGAAATTTCAGGTTTGTCAAAATGGATATATCTCCTTGGGATATTCATAGTTATGTCCTGTAATAAGGACAAACGGCCTGAGCTTTTTGAATTGAATCAATTTGTTGACTTTGATATTCAGCCGGGGTTGAACACCTTTGACACACACTTTTTTGTGATTACACCTTTGGCTAGTTCATTTGATGAGAAACTGGTTGCTTCAGGCAGAACAAGGAATGAGGTCAAAAGCATTGAATCAAAAGACGCCTACCTGTCGGGAATATTTAAGGATGTGAATTTGAAATTTATAAGGACGATATCAGTGTATATTTTTGATCCGTTCAATCCATCCGATAAGATTGAGTTCTTTTACCTGGATCCGATTCCGTATAAGAATACGACGAGCATAAGATTATTTCCGGGTATTGCGGATATCAGTCATTGGGTTGATCAGGAATTTTTTGGGATCGAAGTAAGGCTTAATTTCAGGGATGTGACGCCGAGTCTTACGCAGATGCGATTGGAGTTTGATATCAGGGCGATAGGGGAGTGAAGAGCAAAGGGCATAGAGCATAGAGCATAGTGAAGTTGCATCGACCACATATGCTCAACCTTGTGCGGAGTTACTGAACTGAAAGAATTCAGGATGACTTCATCAGCGTCAGTAGGGAGACAGATTTTTATTCAACACTTTCAGCGTTGAAAGTATTCCGCATTTCATTATTCCCCGGGTTGCAACCCGGGGCTAATAACATTGGATCCTTTCAGGATCAAGTACGGAAGTCTGTCTAAACTCTCACATCTCACATCTCATATACCACATCACGTCTCACGTCTCACATCTCACAACTCACAACTCACTCTTCCTCCTCAGATTTTTCAGAATTCACCTGATCCCAGGCATATTGTTTCAGGAAGAGATACCACTTGATAAGTTTTCGGATATCGTTGATGTGGACGCGGTCTTCGTCATGCTGAGGGACGATCATTCTCATCCAGGTGCGAAGGGTCTCTGCTTTGTCATTTGGATCAGGAAGAGGGGTTTCACTTTCTGTATCGCTTATTTTTTGCAAAGCGACATCAAGACTTTCGACATCTGTATAGGTGTATATCCCAATAGAGACTAATGGTGTAAACTGGTGTTTGCGACCGGAGACAAATTGTCGTTTGTTGTTGTCAAAACTTTCGATCAATAAACCATTTGGCCTGGAGGCTAATAATTTATACAAACCCGGCATGCCGGTCACAGATATAATGTTATCTAATTTCATCAGTAGGAAAGTAATTTAAGCATCTGATCATATAATCGTTGTGGAGGGAGGAATTGTTGCTCAAGAACGCCGGCAAAAGGGACCGGAGTATCCAGCGATCCAACTCTCATCACGGGGGCGTCAAGATATTGAAACATATGTTCTGCGATGTATGCAGCAATGTCAGCCCCAATACCACCAGTGAGTGTATCTTCATGTAAGACTAGTACGCGATGGGTTTTCTGCACGCTATCTAAAACAGCATCCCAGTCAATAGGTAATAAAGTGCGCAGGTCAATAATATCGAGATCCCAGTTTTCTTTTTCAGCTAATTGTTCGGCCCACAATACACCATATCCGTAAGTGATGATCGTTGCTTCTTCACCTGTTCTGACCAGGCGTGCTTTGCCGATGGGGGTTGTATAATATCCAACAGGTACATTTCCACTTATACCGCGATAGAGTGCTTTGTGTTCAAAATACATGACCGGATTCGGATCTTCGAAAGCAGACAGGAGAAGACCTTTTGCATCTTCAGGTGTCGATGGATAGACAATTTTTAAACCCGGTGTATGATAATACCAGGCTTCATTACTTTGACTGTGAAAAGGTCCGGCACCCGTACCTGCACCTGTAGGCATACGGATGACGACATCTGCATTTTCACCCCATCGATAGTGAAGCTTAGCGAGGTTGTTGACGATTTGATTAAAACCGCATGTCGCGAAATCAGCGAACTGCATTTCCATCATCGCTTTGTATCCTTCAAGACTCAATCCTAATGCTGTGCCTACAATTCCACTTTCGCATAAAGGCGTGTTGCGAACTCTGTCTTTACCATATTTTTTCAGAAAGCCGTCTGTGATTTTGAATACGCCTCCATAATCTGCGATATCCTGGCCCATGAGGATGAGCTTCGGATGTTTGATCATGGCTTCATTCAATCCATCACTGATCGCATCGACAAGACGCATTTCTTTTGTCTCAGCGGAGGGATTTGAAATTTTAAAATCAAAGGCTTTATAGATATCATCTAATTCATGGTGGAGATCAGCTGTCAGCTCGGGTTCTTCATTTGTGATATCAAGATGTTGTTGAATTAATTTTTCGTTTTCAGATTTTAGTGATGCAATTGATTCGACTGTCAATACTTTTTCCTGTAAAAGAAACAGTTCATAATTTCGTAACGGATCTTTTTTATCCCATGCTTCGATCAGTTCAGGCGGAACATATTTTACCCCTGACGCTTCTTCATGGCCACGCATACGGAACGTCATGCATTCGATGAGGACAGGAGCGGGTTTTTTACGCATTTTCTTTGCGCATTTATCGATCGTAGTGTAGACTTCAAGGATATTGTTGCCATCGATGAGTTCACTGGCCATTCCATAGCCTTTTGCTTTGTCGACTATATGTTTGCAATTGAATTGTTCGGAGGAGGGTGTGGAAAGGCCGTAACCATTGTTTTCCACGATGAAGATGACGGGTAGAGACCAGACGGAAGCGATATTGAGTGCTTCATGAAAATCGCCTTCGCTTGTGCCTCCTTCGCCGGAGTAAGCCATGGAGACCATCGGCCTCTTATCGAGCTTGTAGGCAAGAGCGGCGCCGCAGGCAATGGCCAATTGGGGACCGAGATGTGAGATCATACCTACGATTCCATATTCTAGGGTGCCAAAATGGAAAGAGCGGTCTCTTCCTTTGGTGAAACCGTCCATTTTTCCTTGCCACTGAGAGAAAAGCCGGTGTAATGGGATGTCGCGGTTGGTGAAAACGCCCAGATTTCTGTGGAGCGGGAATATAAGTTCTTTCGGTTGTAAAGCCAGTGTTGCACCGACGGAGATGGCTTCCTGGCCGATCCCTGAGAACCATTTGCTCACTTTGCCCTGACGGAGGAGTTTGAGCATTTTTTCCTCGATCATACGTGGGAGTAAAATGCCTTTATACAGTCTTAACAGATCAGCGTCTGTGAGGCTTTTTCTTTTGAATTTGATAAGTGTTTTTGGCTTGGGTTCTTTGATCATTGGAATGTAAAAATAGACAGAAATGGCAGAAGAGGCGGAAGAGGGCAGAAGAGGCGGAAGAGGCGGAAGAGGCAGAATGCTTCGACTTGCTCTAGCGCAACCTTGTGCTACAGCTCAGCAACCGG
>JBDUAU010000429.1:0-1986 GCA_040004485.1 Saprospiraceae bacterium | reverse complement strand
AATCTGCAGGAATGCCGCGATTGACAAACACTAATTGAGCTGTCACATCACCGTCGGCTGAATATGCATTGTAAGAAGGTAGTTGCTCACTTTTTTGTCCGGATGTTTTATCCTCTTTCAAAGTGGCTTCTTCCAACTTTGCCTTGTAAGGATTGCTACCTAAAAGTTCCAGCGATCTTGTCAAAGGAGTTGGAAATAATACATCGTATGATGCGATTTCAGTTTGATAGCCCCATTGCTTAAATAAGTTGGCCATGTATTCTGCATTTGCTTTATCCTGTGGACTGCCGACATGATGAGGATGAGATGTGAGAAACTGCATCCAGGTATCCTGATTTGCTGCATTGAGCCGGGCATCAAATTGCTTTTCCCAGTCGATTTGTTTTGTGGCATTGTCATCTGTAAAGCCCATGAGTTTTTGGGCATGTGATGTAGCCATAAAAAGTAGGGATATCAAAAAGAGATATAATCGTTTCATACCTGTGGATTTTATTTTCCTAAAGAGCCCAAATTAATACACATTGATGGAGTTGTGGGTATAAGATTTTGAGAAAGCTATGTCTTTCGGTTTGTGATAATCTCGTTTTTAAAATTTGATGGCTTATACGAGACAGATTTTGTTCAACCCCTTTCAGGGTTGAATTATTTACCTTTTATTATTCCCTCCGGTTGTAATCCGGGGCTAATAACGTAAGATGCTTTCAGGATCAAAAATTTTTAAACCCATAAGAAAATAAAATCTAAAATTGGAAAAGTCAACTCCCCCTTTTTCAGGGGGTCGGGGGGTAAAACGAAGGATGGCAATTTCCTTATTTGACATGCTCATTTTGAGGTCAATTTTGCCAACGTATTGACTTCTGGTTTAATGCCAAAAAAGATAATTCTATCTACTTGAAAATCAGCCAAATATATATTATTTCAGGTTAGGAAATCCGAGTGATTTTGCTTACCTTTGCGGATTCAATTTCAGAGGAGATTTATGACAAAAATACAAGGTAGTTATGGCGCCGATAATATCCAGGCGCTGGAGGGTTTAGAAGCGGTCCGCATGCGCCCGAGCATGTATATCGGCAGCACAGATATCAAGGGTCTGCACCACCTGGTCTGGGAGGTTGTCGACAATTCGATCGATGAACATCTGGCAGGATACTGCACACATATTGAAGTATATGTCAATAAGGATGGTTCTCTTACTGTCATCGATGATGGCCGGGGTATTCCAGTCGGCATGCACGAAAAACTTCAGAAATCAGCACTTGAAGTAGTAATGACTATACTGCACGCAGGAGGAAAATTTGATAAAGACACCTACAAAGTTTCAGGAGGTCTTCATGGTGTAGGTATAAGCTGTGTGAATGCATTGAGTGAGAAAGTTCGAGCAGAAGTAAAACGTGAAGGCAAAATCTTCAGACAGGAATATAGAAGAGGTGTTCCTACCACAGGTGTAGATGCCATCGGCGAATCTGACGAAACAGGCACAACGATTACGTTCTGGCCTGATGGAGAGATTTTCGAAACGTTGGAATTCAAATACGAAACTTTAGCCAATCGTCTGCGTGAATTATCATTCCTTAATCGTGGACTCAAACTTACACTTCGTGATGATCGTGATCTTGATGAAAAGGGGAATGCGCGTACGGAGACATTTGTATCAGAAGGCGGACTCAGGGAATTTGTTCAGTTTCTTGATGAAAGCCGTTCTCCATTGTTTGCGAGCCCCATTTATGTTAAATCCAAAGAAGATAATGTAGAGATTGAAGTAGCCATGCAATACAATACGGGCTATCAGGAACATATCTTTTCCTTTGTCAATAATATATCTACAAAAGACGGGGGAACGCACGAAGCCGGTTTCAAAAGAGCAATTGCCAGAGTATTCAAACAATATGGTGACGATAGTGGCCAATTTACAAAAGCCAAAGTCACACTCTCCGGTGAAGATTTCAGGGAAAAGTTCGCGCAGTTTTGCGCGCTGCGCGTCGGGAA
>JBDUAU010000490.1:0-1988 GCA_040004485.1 Saprospiraceae bacterium | reverse complement strand
AGTAATAAAAAGGCAAACGGAAAAAGCAAAAGGGAATATTCTAAACCAAATCAGGATTAAATTTTCATAGAACTCTGACTTCTTTGACGAAGTTTTCTCCGAGGCGTTGATTGACGGATGTTATAATAGTTTCCTTCATTGTGGATAATTCTGCTTTTAAGGGTGAAGAATCTATATATAGCATAAGCACCTGTCCATCGAGCTTAATCTTTCGAGTGTATCCATTGATGACAGGGCCCATCAATTCAAGCCACATCTTTTCTATTCTGGTCTGATAAAGACGTGCTCTGAATTGAGGAGATTGCGCAAATACCTTTAACCAATCTTTTAATGGCCGATTGTTATCTCCCTTCATTTAGATTTTCAATTTTCAATTTTCAATATTCAATTTTTGATTTTTGATTTTTGATTTTCGTTGCCGTTTCACTTCGGCTCCGCTCAGTGACCGGTGATGCATTTCCTACTAAATTTCGGCTACGCTCAATTTGAAACAATTTGGTTGAGCGGAGCCGAAACTATTTTTGTATGACTCCGTCGGTCGCTGAGCGGAGTCGAAGCGGAACGACGCAGAAACAAATTTCAGATTTTCAATTTACAATCTACGAAATCACATCGGGATTTCATTCAACTGATCAGGTGAAATAAAATCACTTACCCTTTTACCTGTCGTATGGGATAAAAATATCTGTCCGTACTCAGGCATTGTCAATATTTCCATCAGCCGTGCAAGACGATTTTCATCAAGTTTGTCAAATACATCGTCAAGGATGAGAATGGGTGTTGTCCCAATTTCTTTGTGTAATAGCTGGTATTTGCTAAGGTGTAAAGCAAAAATCAGGGATTTGATTTGGCCCTGTGAACCATATTCCTTCGCAGGCATACCCTTGATCTCAAGGTGATAATCGTCTTTGTGAATTCCTGCATTTGTCCTCATCGTATTTTTATCTGCTTCCCAATTCATATCCGCCAGAACATCAAAGGGATATTCATTGATTCCAGATTCATAGGATAAGCTTACATTTTCTCGATGATCTGAAAGCGTAAGATAGGTTTGAATAAGAATGGGTTCAATCAAAGAGGAAAGCCATTTTCTTTTATCAAAAATAAGATTAGCGTGCGGTGTCATTTGTTCATCATAGGTTGTGATCATCCGCCTGAGATCTTTGAACCCCGATTTCAGGGCAGCATTCCTCATTTGTAATAAATGATTGTACGAGACTAATGCCTGCAGATAAGCCTGATCAATCTGGCAAAGCAAATGATCGATATACCGACGTCGTGAAATACTGGATCCAAAAATAAGATCGATATCACGGGGTGCAGAAAAAACCACAGGCATAAAACCCAGATGTGCACTTATGCGGTCAAGTACTACTCCATCGACGGATAACTCTTTAAAAATTCCCGGTTTAACCTTGATGATAACTTTATGCGAGGAATTGTCTTTGACTACATCGCTTTCAAGACGGAAAAATGAATCATTGTAACGAACGATTTTCTGATCATGAGGATTGAAATAACTTTTTCCTACACAGAGATAATAGATACCGTCCAGCAGATTCGTTTTACCTGTCCCGTTTAAGCCATGAATCAGGTTAAATTTCGGACCGAACCGGAATTGAGCATCAGAATAGTTTTTAAAATTGATAAACGAGACCTCCCGGATCAACATAGGCTTCATGACAGGACATTAAGCGGATAACCTTATCTTCGCTGTCCGGCTAATATAGTTTTTATGGCTCAGGTTAAAGAAAAAAAGACAACGCTTTCTGCTCAGGGTAGTTCTAATGGACTGGATACCAGCACATATCGCAAGTGGTATGAAACCATGATGAGAATCAGGCGATTTGAAGAAAGGGCTCTCAAGATGTATTCTGTCAATAAAATCAGAGGTTTCCTTCATGTGTATATTGGGCAGGAAGCTATAGCAGCTGCGATTACAACAGCAGTGAGGCCTACAGATCCGATCGTGACTGCATACCGCCAGC
>JBDUAU010000578.1:0-2006 GCA_040004485.1 Saprospiraceae bacterium | reverse complement strand
TCCGTTCGGCGCCGGCAGGGCCGCTCCATTCATATTGAAGGTTAAGCTCACCATTCGGATCTTCAATGACGGTAAAAAAAACACCTTCTTGTGCGCAAACAAGTGTATCTGTAAATCCTAAATCAGGAGCAGGAGGCCAGTATAGATTAGCATCGAAACAAAACGGAGCGCCACCGATGAGATAAGTACAGTCACCTAAAGGAGTTTCAACGGTGGCATTAAGTTCATAACAACCTCCATCTAATACCCTGAGTATCTTTTCAAGCAAAATGATTGTACCGCTTTCACTCCACTCCCACTCAATATTCGCATTTGCAGGAAGAAGTTCCTGAATAATGGGCGTAAGAACGAATTCTCCATTTTCGCAGGTCAGCTCAATAAACGCATCAATTCCTCCTAATACCAGGTTGAGATGTGCAGAAGAATCACATCCATTAAGACCCATACCGGGATAATCAAGATCGAATGTACCCGCATTGTCATAGGTTTCACCCTCGTAGAAAAAAGGATCAAAATTTGAATTCATGCAAAACAAAGTATCCAGTTCTCCGACCGGGACATCAGGATATTGTTCAACCTCCCATATCGTGTCATAAGGACATCCATCAGCATTATCAAATGTCTTCATATAGGTACCAGCACCTCCAATAGAAATCCCATGCCAAAAAAACGGAAATTCTTCAGGACAATATGAGGCAGGATCCTTGAACACATCATCAACAGCTACAATTTCAACAGGAAAACAAAACGGTATATCAGATGTGTCACAACCACTAAACGCCTGAACACAAATATCCCAGATACCTACAGGTGCATTATTATCTATATCAATGGTATTTGACGTTAATGTGGATGTCAAAAATGTATTATTCCATTCCAGATGCCATAAGTATCCATGCGCATTGGGTATAGATGGTGCACAAGTCATTGTAAAATCATTAAATCCCTGGCAAACAACTGCTGGAATGGCCTCACCAGAAGTTATATCCTCATCAATCTGAGGCTCAAATACACCTGTAACGAATTGAATAGTATACTGGCAGGTGGAACCATTAGAACCATCAATGAGAAGCCAATATGTTTGCCCGATTGTTAACCCAGTTGCGATTAAAACCATTGTTCCTCCGGGGGAAGTACCGGGATTACATGCCAGGATATCGGGACAGGGAACATTACCTCCTGGACATGGCTGCCAGGCACAAGATGTGACTATTGCACTTTGAAGGCCCTGACCGGAAGAACAATTATCCACGTGAATATCAATCTCTACAGTAGTTGCAGTCGCTATGAATTGGAAATATTGAGGGTTGTTGATAATGGTATTCAACCCACAAAAATTCATGCAGCAAACAGCAGGTATATTTAGCGTTGAGTAACAAGCATCTGCCAAACAAGTCAGAGGGGCTTGAGCGCAATTGACCGTTGGCAATTCTCCAGGCGGATTACATTGAGCACTTAATTTTAGAAACGAAAAAACAATAAGAAAGAGTAGTAAACCTCTCCTAAAAAACTGAGTATCGGGTGAAACCATTTTCACTAGTTTTACAAATGTCAACTAATACAGACAAGCCGGTGATGGGTGTTATCAATTTATAGCCATTGGATATGTTAAAAAGGGACATGCCCCAATGGTTCTGAATATTATTGCCGCAAGTGTCCCGGTGCATCCATTGTCCCTGCCCACTTGAAAAGCACAGGCAAAACAATGGCCATAACCCTTACTTTCGAAGTTTCGAAGATAACGAAACTTAGCAAGTTTGAAACCTGAAAGAAAGGTAGAATTCCCATTCAAAATATAAGAGCCCGAATACATTTCTCTCTCGCTCTTCCTGGTCAGGGAGTATGATAAAAGACTATGGGAAATACTTATAACCCTGCAAGCAATTGAAGGGTAAAAATAACTCCTCAAACACCTTAGTGCTGACAACATCATATCATAATTATTGATAATTACTTAGCGGCGGTTGACGCAATCGGCGACCCGAATCACGAGCGGCCAACCGTAC
>JBDUAU010000172.1:0-6663 GCA_040004485.1 Saprospiraceae bacterium | reverse complement strand
AAAGAAATGAAGAAGGTCTTAAAGCCGCTATAAACTATTTTGAAAAAGCAATTCAGAAAGACCCTGATTTTGCTTTGGCGTGGGCCGGTCTTGCTGACACATACAATCTCCTGGGTGAATTCACAAATCTTTCACGGAGAGAATTATATCCTAAAGCCATGGCCGCTGTCAACAGAGCCATGGAAATAGACAACCAGTTGGCTGAAGCTCATGTATCACGCGCCGCATTGATCATGCTCCATGATTGGGACTGGGCCACTGCGGGAAAAGAATACTTACTCAGCCTCGAATTAAATCCAAATTATGCAACAGGCAGACACTGGTATGCAGAATGGCTGTTGTATATGCACCGATTCGAAGAAGCATTACAGCAGATGGCCATTGCTGTAGAATTGGATCCTGTCTCTCAAGCCATTCTTAAAGACCAGGGAATCGTTTTTTACTATACCCGGCAATATGATAAAGCTATTGAAAGCGCTATGATGAGTCTCGAGCTCGATCCTCTTTTTATTTCCGCTCACCGTCTTCTCTCCATGAGTTATCAGGGCCTTGGTAATTTTGAAAAGTCAATCGCAGAAAACGAAATATGGGGAAATCTCACGGGAAATAAAGCAAAAACAAATGTGGCTCTTGCGCAGATCTATGCTGCTGCCGGAAAAAAAGATGAAGCCAGAAAAATTATTTCTGAAATCGGACTTACATATCAGTTGACCGGAAATGATTATCGAGGCATGAGTATGGTCTATGCTGCGCTTGGCGAAAAAGATAAGGCATTCGAATGGCTCGAGTCAAGCTTTGATAGACACGAAGAATCTTTATGTAGTCTCAAAGTGGATCCAAAATTTGATCCTATCCGAAGTGATCCAAGATTTGATGATTTGCTAAGAAGGATAGGTCTTTCGAATTGAGTTTGATGATTATTAATTGCATTTCCTTTTCTCGCCGCAAATTTCGCTGATTTACGAAAATTAATTTTTGTATTGTCTATTGCATTTGTTTCATGCGTTTCACCCATGGTAAATAATGTCTGATCCCTTCAGGATCATTGTTGTTTGCCTTCAGCAAACCGGTTTAATACTACTGCTTTTTGTTTTTTTTGCCTTTTGCTTACGGTTGCTGAGCTGCGGTTGGTGAGCTGATGCACGAGGATGGGCAATAGCATGTCGAACCATAGCACAAGGTTGAGTTTAGCTAGTCGAAGCATTGCCGATTGCTCTTCGCTTTCTGCTCTCTGCTCTCTGCCTTTTGCTTTGCTCTTTGCTCTTTGCTCTTTATCTTTGGCGTCAACATGAAATATCTGATTGCAGGCTTAGGGAATATCGGTGATGAATATGCTACAACACGTCACAATGTTGGATTCCAGGTAGTGGATCACCTGGCATCATCACTCAACGCAACATGGAAATCAGCTCATTTAGGAAGTTTGTGTGAAGTAAAATTCAAAGGGCGTACACTTATTCTGTTGAAACCAAATACATATATGAATCTGAGTGGAAAATCAGTTTCCTATTGGTTACAAAAAGAAAAAATTCCAACCGAAAATCTATTAGTCATCGTCGATGAATTACAACTTGATCTTGGTATCATCCGATTGAGAGGTAAAGGAACGGATGGGGGCCACAATGGACTAAAAGATATCCAGGAGCAATTGAGCACGTCTGATTATCCAAGACTAAGAATTGGTATCGGCCGAAATTTTCCTATAGGCGGACAGATCAATTACGTACTTGGTAAATGGTCTTCTGAAGAACTTAAAATTTTACCACAATTGCTTGAAGCCGGAGCTGAAGGCATCAAATCATTTGTAAGCATTGGTCTTAAGCGAGCTATGGAAATAGTAAATGCAACAGCTTCGCAAATCAAATCTGATAAAAGTTAATTCAGCTAGCGATAGCCACGATTGTCTCCTTTTTTTGAGAGAGGTCTGAGAGGTGCATTAATCTTTCTATGCAATCTTCGTAGCGAGCATTTGTATTTTGTCCGATAGTGTGAATCGTATTTATATCCATCAATGCCTGGCTTAGATTTAAATTTTCCTGTCGCCTGTAGATACATTGCCCGAGATTAGCAAGCCTGTCAGCAAGATATATTTGCTCATATTGACCAGGCGTAGGACAAACGATTGCTTTGTGTCCTGTCTTTGCAAGATCCATCAATGTTGTATACCCACCCCGTGAAATGACAATTGTTGTCTGATTCAAAAGAGCAGACAATTCCATTCTTGACAGATAAGGTATGATGGTTAAGTTGTTCTCTTCACGTATTTTTTCATTCTCACCAGGCTTACCGCAAACGACTGCATAATGCCCCTTCAAAGCAGATAACTGTTTGATGACAAGATGTTCAAAATTTGTCCTGGCTGGTTCCGGTCCTGAAATCACTGCCACAGCATCATACTTTCCTGCATGGGGTATACATGTCAATTCAGATATGATGCCCAGGTAATATTTCGGAATAGGCTCTGTATTCAGTCCGGACAGATCACCTGTAATGTTATCAGGTGGTGACTGATCAGGAATCCATATCTCTGAAAAATTTTTACACCATGATCTTATTTGTCTCCGTATGTAAACGTCAAGTAATTTCTGACCCGTAAACACCTGCAGTTGATGTGTAATTAATGCAGAAGGAATGTCTGCATGATAGCAACCATACCTGTTATCAGAAATGATGCAATCTATGCCATGCCGTGCTACAATCACCTTCGTCAGCTCATGCTCAGCTTTCATGGCTTTAAGCATACCACGACCGTGCTTCAACATGTTAAATGGCATGTAACGGCTACCATAAAAAATTTCATACCCGGGTAACTGCAAAACCAATTGATCCGGCAACTCTCTTCTCAACATCGAAAGTGCCTCGCCATCAGAGGCGCACAACACTTCATGTCCTGCAGACATGTATTTTTTAATCAGAGGCAGAGACCGGCTGGCATGGCCAAGTCCCCAGTTAAGAACTGGAAAAAATATCTTCACTTGTAGTCTATTCGATACGTCTAATGTAAATGATTTTTAATAACCGTGTATTGCATCTGTCGTGTAAAAAGTAGGATAAATGATGATGAACAGGATTTTAGCCGAGATGAAACAGATATTATCTATCTGAAAATTTTGGTATCCATGTCATTGCAATGAGCTTTGCTTTATTTTTTGCTTCTTCTGCATTCAATCCTGCAAATTGAGCATCAACAGATTGTGTGAAAAGCTGGACCCAACGATCGAAATGCTCAGGTCTGAGTTTAATTTTTTCGTTAAGTTTTTTATGTGCCTCAAAAGGATTTCCCTGATAGGTATCCTTACCCAGTAACAAAAATTCCCAAAATGCATACATCCTGGGCAGATGATGATCCCAATCAACATGTGCGATATCATTGAAAATATAGCCGATCACATCATCCTCCTTCACGCGGGAATAGAATGAATCTATTAGTGTTTTAATATCTTCTTCGGAAGTGATGTCCTTCATAGTAAATAACGAGTAACGAATAACGAGTATCGAGTATCAAATAACGAGTAACAATTAACGAGTAACAATTAACGAGTAACAATTAATGAATAACGAATAACAAGAAATGATTACGTCGGTTTCGTTTATGTCGGCCATTGAGTCGAATGAAACGATAATATAACGCCATAAACCGTTATTCGTTACTCGTTATTCGTCATTAGTAAAGTCTTATCTCATCATTGTTCTTATCATAGAACTTATACTCATGAAGGCTGAATTCTGAATTTGCAGAGATTCGGATCCATCGTTGATGTTTCCACCACCACTTGTGTTGGAAATTTGGAATTCCCTGTTTAAGAAAGGCATTGATATATGGATGTACTTCTACACGCACAAAAGTCTTTGCTCTGCTTTGCTGGATGTATTCCAGATCACGTACGAGATCATCTGTGATCAGAATGGATGGATTTACTTTTCCGGTTCCCTGGCAAGTGTAACATACTTCAGTAGTATCGATTTTAACCTCAGGACGCACGCGCTGACGTGTGATCTGCATGAGTCCGAATTTGCTGAGTGGAAGTATCGTGTGTTGAGCTGTATCACGCTTCATCGCCTCCTTCATTTGCTTGATCAGCTCCGCTTTATTTTCAGGGCTGCGCATATCGATGAAGTCAATGACGATAAGGCCGCCGATATCTCTGAGGCGGAGCTGGCGTGCTATTTCATCTGCAGCTTCAAGATTGACAGCGGCGGCGCTGCTTTCCTGGTCCTTGCGTTGCATTTTTGGACCTGAATTGACATCGATGACATGCATGGCTTCAGTAGACTCGATGACGAGGTACGCACCACTAGGTAATGTTGCTGTTTTACCGAAAGAAGATTTAATCTGCCTGTTGACACCATAGGTATCAAAGACTGGTTTCTTTCCTTTGTACAGGGAGATAATATCTTTTTTTGCCGGAGCTATATTGTCGAGATAATCATGGATGTTGTCATATATCTCTTTGTCGTTGACGATGATATTGGTGAAATCATCATTGAGCATATCCCTCAGGATAGAACTTGTTTTATCCAATTCACTCAACAGCTTGGCCGGTAGTTGCCTCTTATAAAGTTGTTTGTGGATCTGGCTCCATTTATCAAGTAGTTCTTTCAGTTCTTCATGGAGATCAGCCACTTTTTTTCCTTCTGCAGCAGTCCGTACGATAATTCCAAAATTCTTAGGTCGGATAGATTCGACCAGGAGCTGTAATCGTTTTCGTTCTTCCTGGCTGCTGACTTTTTTGGAAACTGCAATAGTGTTGCTGAAAGGTGTGAGTACAATATATCTTCCAGGGATCGTGATCTCGCAGCTCAATCTTGGACCTTTAGTTGAAATGGGTTCCTTCAGAATTTGAATAAGAATGTTTTCATTCTTTTTAAGGACCTGGTCGACTTTTCCTGTTTTGATGATTTCAGGTTCAAATTCAAAATTGTCCAGTAAGGAAGTTTGTTGTTTGCCCTGGATGCTGTCCTCCGTAAACTTCATCACCGTTCGGAGCTTTGGACCCATGTCGGTATAGTGAAGGAAGGCATCTTTGCGGTGCCCGATATCGACGAACGAAGCGTTGAGGCTGGGCATTAATTTCTTGATCTTGCCAAGAAAAATATCACCAACTGAGAAGTTGGTCTTCGTCTTTTGTTGATGTAACTCAACCAGTTTTTGATCTTCTACCAGAGCTATTTCAACTCGTGTAGGCGAACCCTGGACGATTAATTCTTTGTCCATAAAAATACCCTATATGCGCTTGGCATACACAGCAGTCGTAAGTCCTCTTAAGTGAAATCAACACAACTTTCTGTTCGCACCCACTTCGGGGGATCAGGCATTGATTGACGGCAATAGGGTATATCGATCTTAATGCAGCGATGATACACCGAAGGCTGGGTAATGTATCCTGAGAAGTCAGGATAAAATAGAGGGAATTTTTTTGTGCCCCAGCGTTTCCGGTGGCGTTCTTCATGTCAGAACGTTCATATCGTAGACATCGGACTGCTTTGATGCCGGTTAAAAAAAATGCTTATCTATTCTTTTTTTTGTGTCTGTTTTTTCTCAGACGTTTTTTTCGCTTATGAGTAGCGATCTTATGTCTTTTCCTTTTCTTACCGCAAGGCATAGTCTTGAAATTAATATAGTATAATAAATTATGTCTACTTCGATCTGGCACATATACCGGCTAATGCTTCAGCCTTTTCCGGTTTATTTACCGCTTTATAAATGTCAATGGCCAGACAGGCAATCCGTGGATCATCCGGAGCCAGCTTTAGAGCCTGCTCTATTCGTCCTTCAGCTCTGTCATATTGTCCCGTTTGCACCGCCAGTCTTGCCAGATGATAAAAAGGCAAGGATGAATCAGGGTAGTTAGTAGCTAATCCTGCAAGCATCTGTACTCCTTTCATCGGCTGAGTCGCATCCGGTATCTCAATATAGCACAGGGCCTGATTTACACGGTATTCAACAGCTTTGGGATCAAGTGATATCGCATGCTCAAATGCGTCAACGGCCTGATCTCGTGCTAAAGTCCGGTCTTTTTCAGACAGGTCAGATTGCTTTAGGGCTGCTGCGAATGTCGTTCCTGCCATTCCCCAACTTTGGGCTGACTGGATTTTGTCCGCTATTTCTTTAGCATAAATTCCTGCTAAAACGGGTTTCCCCAACTTAAACCAATTGGCTGATATCTGTTTGAGAATCTCAATTTTAGTCGAATCATCTGATGCAAATTGAACCTGTGATTCAAGTGCTTCAACAAATTCAAGATCCGCTCTGGTCAGGCCTTTCCTGGCAGCATCTTTCAAAGAGTTGAGGTCAAATACCTCCCCTGTTAATGCCCTCGACTTTTCGAGAGCTTTTTGACTTGATGGTTTTGTATCAAACCCCCAATACAATAAGACTAACAATGCTATTGCGCCTATGATATAGAAGGCTTGTTCCTTATTCTTCACTTATTCTATTTCAGGCTTAACACCGTCTTTCACTTCGTCCACAAATATCTTAGCCGGTTTAAAAGAGGGAATATAATGGGCCGGAATTTCAATAGAAACATTGTTTTTAATGTGTCTTCCGACCTTTTTAGCCCTTCTTTTGGTGATGAAGGATCCAAAGCCACGGATATAAACATTCTCTCCCTTAGATAATGAAATTTTAATCTCGGAAAAAAAAGTTTCCATTGTCACAAG
>JBDUAU010000683.1:0-6671 GCA_040004485.1 Saprospiraceae bacterium | reverse complement strand
CTTCTACAAATCTCAGAATCGCCGAAGACAGATTAAAATCACAACAGGATTTATCCACCACATTACAAAAAACTGCAGATTCAAAAACAAGCGAACTCACAAGCCTACTCTCTCAATCTGCAACCCTCGAAGCCACTTTAAAAAACTATGCAGAACGATATAAGGAACTACAACACGCCTTTGAAGAGCAGAAATCTGAAAGCAAAACTCATCAGGCAGAATTGAATGGCGTGAATCAAAAGCTAGCCGAATACATAGCCAATAATTCAGCTTTACTGGAAAGATTAAATACCCAGAAGGAAGACCTGATATCTACACAAAAAATGGCTCAGCTCCAGTTTGAAAAAATAGCCAACCAGATCTTCGAAGAGAAATCCGGGAAATTCACAGAATCAAACAAAACAAATATTGAAGCCCTTCTCAAACCCCTCAATGAGAACATTGAAACCTTCAAGAAGAAAGTTGATGAGACCTATGATAAAGAATCCAAACAACGCTTCTCTCTCGAACGTGAAGTCAAAAACCTGATTGACACAACACATAAAATAAGTCTCGAAGCTAACAACCTCGCCACAGCTTTGAAAGGCCAGGTGAAAAAACAAGGCGACTGGGGAGAAACGATTCTCGAACGCATCCTCGAAATGTCCGGTCTTGAAAAAAACAGGGAATATTTTGTACAGGAAAACTTTAAGGATGAGCACGGCAATAATGTCCGGCCTGATATTGTCGTCCGCTTACCCGATGAACGGGATATTATTCTCGATTCAAAAGTTTCGCTGAATGCGTATTTGCGTTATTCTGAAAGTGAGACGAAAGAAGAACAGGATATCTATATCGCGCATCATCTCACGGCGATCAATAATCACATTGATCAATTGAGTGCAAAAAAATATAATGAGCTCACCAATTCGCTCGATTATGTGATCATGTTCATTCCTATCGAACCTGCGTATATCGCAGCGGTGCAGGCCGATCCGAATCTATGGGCATCAGCGTATGCAAAAAAAATAGTATTGATCAGTCCGACAACATTGATTGCTACTTTGAAAATCGTAGCCGACTTGTGGAAACGCGAACAGCAAAGTAAAAATGCCATCGAGATCGCCAGACAAGGCGGAAGACTTTATGAAAAATTTGTAGGCTTCCTGGAATCAATCGAGGATGTAGGAAGACACATCACTAAGTCGCAGGACTTCTTCAATAAAGCCATGGGCCAACTTAAAGATGGTAAAGGTAACCTCATCGACCAGGCAGAGAAGTTGAAAAGCCTTGGCGTCAAATCGCCGAAAAAAATCCCATCCCGTTTGCTCAGGGTTGACCCTGAAGATGAGGAGCTCGGGCGTATTCCTGAAGTCCCGGAGTCCGGGGAAGATCAGAATTCCAGTGAGGAGTCTTGAAAGTTACTTTTCATATATTATCTTTAGGTGACAAGAATGCATTTTGTTCATTTACCCAAATGAGCTTTGTGTGTTCAGGATTCTGACTCAATTCGTTAACCAACCAATTTCCCTTATGAAAAACCTACTTCTTTTCGGATGCCTTTTCTTGTTGGGCATTTTTTTATTCGCTTGTCAGGCCGACAATAAAACTGGTCCGACTGCCACCGACCAGGCTGCTGTAAAACCGGCCGCGCCTGCGGGCATGTCAAAAGCAGATTCCATCAAACGAGGCGAATACCTTGTGAACACTATTGGTTGTAGTGACTGTCACTCACCAAAAATGATGACTGATCATGGTCCTATACCTGATCCTGCACTTTTGCTATCAGGTCACCCCGCCAATGAGGTATTGCCTAAAATGCCGGATAAAAAATTTATGGCTCCGGGTCAATGGATCCTGCTGAGTAAAAGCTTTACTTCATTTACCGGCCCATGGGGTACTTCATTTGCTGCAAATCTTACTCCTCATGAATCTGGCCTTGGCAACTGGACATTTGAAAATTTCGATCGCGCTATCAGAACCGGAAAGCATCTGGGTGCTGAAAACGGGCGTCCTATTTTACCTCCTATGCCATGGCCTAACTTTGCCCAGCTTTCAAAAGATGATCTAGCCAACATCTGGCAATATCTACGTTCTTTAAAACCAATTGATAACAAAGTCCCGAACCCGCTTCCCCCGGCATGATCGGGTGATCGGGTGATCAGGTGATTTAGTGATCAAATGAGATTATAGTAGTGGCAGTGCCTTGCGCCTGCCAGAGGAAAACAAAAGAGAATAATTGAAATAAATGATTAGCCGGTTAATGAATCAAATAGTTAACCGGCTAATTTTTTATTTACGCAATAATCATTTTAAATGGCAATAATTTCAAATATTCTGGTTGGTCTTGTGGCACTGATTCATCTCTATATTGTGTGGCTTGAAATGTTCGCATGGACGACTCGGGGAAGAAAAGTATTTAAAAATTTCCCTACAGATTTGTTCGAACCTACAAAAGCATTGGCGGCCAACCAGGGATTGTATAACGGATTCCTTGCTGCAGGATTGATTTGGTCATTTTTCATTTCTGATCCGATATGGAAAGATTATGTCAGGTTATTTTTTCTGTCATGCGTTGCTATTGCAGGCATTTATGGGGCGTTGACTGCGGATAAAAAAATATTGATCGTTCAGACCATTCCTGCCGTATTGGCGATTCTCTCTTTATTTATTCATTGATCATGGCAGAGAGAAATATTTCGGCATTCAGGGCGGTGATCATCATGGGTTTGATCGCAGGCACGCTTGATATTTCCGCAGCCATTATTATCCTGGCGAAAATGAGGGCAGCTTTTGTGCTCAGATACGTAGCCAGCGGCGTATTTGGAAAAGAAGCGTATACAGCCGGGCCGCATATGATTGCATTCGGATTATTCTTTCATTACCTGATCGCGATGACGATAGCGACGATTTATTTCCTGATGTTTCCCCACCTTTCATTTTTAAAAACAAACAGAATTCTGAATGCGGTTTTGATTGGACTCTGTGCCTGGCTATTTATGAGTCTTGTCGTGGTACCTCTTTCTCAAATCGGTCCACTAAAAATGACGCCTGAAGGTGCCATCAAAAATATTGTTATCCTTATTGTGTGTATTGGATTACCAGTTTCCTTGCTGACAAGTAAATACTATAAACAGATTGTTGAAAATTCTTTACAATAGTCTGCGAAATGCAGATAAGTAACTTTCTATTATTATATATCCCCGTTTCATTCACTGTGTCAACTTTTTCTCCAATTCCAATTGCGATACTTCCTTGCCTATCAAGTCGCCGAGTCGTAGTCCTTCTTCCACATCAAATCTGAAATGGGCTCCCACAAGTATCCGTGACAATGCGCTTTCTTTGGCCATCTCATCGAAGGATTGGAATTGTCTTGGTTTGATGACTATATCTCTAAGATTATCATGGCTCCTGTCTGTCATGGCATAATGATCCCCATACATTTTTGTAAGAACAGCTGACGCTGCAGCTCCTATCATCGAATGTCCCGACGGATATGACGGAAAAGAAGGAGAAGGTGAAAATGGCCTCCATTCTTTATCAAGATACTTTTGAATAAATGTTTCGGGCCGTTCATGATTGTAATAATATTTTGAAGACCAGCACGCGATCATGGCATCTGCCAATGCGAAACCTGTTTTAAGATAAGTCTCCAATGTTTTTTCTATTGGGGGATGTTCCTTTTCGATGACCTCATTTGTGATGGCCAGCCAATGCCCTGCAGGTGTAAAAGTCAGACCCGGATGATCATCATTCCAGAATTCTGCGATCCATTGATTCTCATCCGAAAGAGGTCTGCTCAACGAAAGTATTTCAATTGCCTGCGCATAATAAAACTGGTTTGGGGCTGAAGAAAATTCAGGTAAGGGTTTCGCTTTATAATCCTCCGTATGAATAATAAATGGACGCACCTTACCCCAATACGGCAACAAAGCAGGCATCGGAAAAGAAGTCGAGGTAACCCACAACCCATCACCAACAGGAGGAGTATAATCTCGCATGTAATTATGATGATTGGCCTCAAAGCCCAGCGTATCCGTTGCTGACCATCGATAAATTGCTTCAGCTACATCGTTGCCAAACTTCCTGGAAATCCGAAAGCTCATTGTATCTGTTTGTTTTGAAATCTTTGCATCCCATTTTTTTAATAATTCCAGCTGCTGAGTTCTCACCGGATCAGGCGCAGACATAAAGAATTTCCCTATCATCACTGCATAGCAGGCATTGAGTGAAGCTGCTACATTAAAATGATCATGAACAGGTTGAGATGGCAATTCTATTCCCGGAAATAATCTTAACATTGATTGAAAATTGCCGGTCAGGCCGGGAAGTGCAGCTT
Organism: Saprospiraceae bacterium; assembly: GCA_040004485.1. GTDB lineage: Bacteria > Bacteroidota > Bacteroidia > Chitinophagales > Saprospiraceae > Opimibacter. The sequence goes on along the minus strand of JBDUAU010000683.1, from coordinate 2,353 downwards.
CATAAGCAGCTAATCCAATGTATCCATAAGCTCTGGCAGCAACAGGCCCACGGTAACCCTCTGTATTGATTTCTGCCTTCAGAATATACTGGTTCCATTCCAGAGCAATACTGACTTCTTCATTATGTCCATATCGTGAATTCCTCTGGCAACCCAAAAAATATATGGCAATACAGGCTGTCAGACCCACAACCATGAATCCGGCTATCTTCCTTCCGGTTCGAGGTAGGAAAAAATTGAATCTATAGTTCCTCTCCACTTTCTTAACCATGGACTTTATAAATAGGAAATTTCAAAATAAAGGTGGTCCCTCCATCCAGTTTACTTATGATCCTGAGATCTATCCGGTGAATTTTCACAATACTTTCCACAAGAGCAAGTCCTATACCTGTCCCTTTAACAAATGCAGTCTTTGAACTACGATAAAATGCTTCAAAAACTTTACGTTGTTCCTCTTCAGGAATACCCGGTCCTCTATCGATGATCTCTATCACAGCTCCGCTATCCTGCGGAAAAGAAAGACTGACCCTAACTGATCTGTCAGGGCTAAACTTACAACCATTGTCCATGAGATTGACTAATGCCGTCTTCAACAACTGTTCATTGGCCTCCACAAATAACTTTTGTTCCAGCTCCGGAAGGTTTACGACCTCAAAGCTGATGATATACTCCGGACGATTTTTAAGTAATGTCTCTTTTGATTGCCATATCATTTCATCGATCCGGCAAGGTTGCAATTGAATGGTGGAACCATCAGAATTTATTCTTGCCATTTGCATCAGCCTGTCGGTGACAATATTCAAATCCTTGGCATCAGCCAGAATAGATGAAAGCGTATGTTGATAGTCTTCCGAGTTTCGTTCCTTATCCAATGTCACTTCCGCCTGGGATATGATCACATTCAACGGATTTTTTAATTCGTGCGAGATATTTGATAAAAACATTTTTTGAATCCTGAAGACCTGTTGTATCCGATCGAGAAGTTTATTGAACGTAATCACAAGACGTGATAGTTCATCCTGTTGGTCGGAGGTTTCAAGTCGATGACTCATGTCTGTTGGCAATAGTGCATCCACTTCATTCATGATATCACTCACCGGGGAAAGTGCCTCCCTGGCAAAAAACCATCCACCAATAGCAACTAAGGTAATAGAAATGAGAAACACGACTAAAAGGATTCGCGTCAGATTATTTAAGTGTACCTGATCAAAAACAGCCTCTGCCACCACGATAAATGTTTCACCAAGTCTGTTCCTATAGAGTAGGCCAAGAGCATGAAATTTACCATCGATAAAATGACACTCTCCAGTCAGCCGGATATCGTCGAGAGTAGTAGCTTTTATATTATCAGGTCCCGGGTTAAATGTATATACCCTTTTGCCATCAAGAGTATACATGGATATGTTTTCCGGATAGCTTCCTTCAAACTGGCCTGAAAGCTGTGTAGGTGCAGGTATCTCAAATTCCAGTTCATCCGTTTTTTTACCTGCCACCATTTCCGCAATGATGTAACCCTTTGATCGCAGACTATCATAGAATTCATCTTTGAGATTTTTACTGAACTGGAAATGCACATAGAAAAACGCGGCAAACAGAATGCCGGCAGCAATCATGATAAATTGTAGTGTTAAACGAAACCGTATCTGCATAAATGGGCCTGAAATGGATTTCGAAAGGACTTCATTTTATGAGCCTAACGAACTAAACGCCTGCAAAACTAATGCTTATCTCCAAGGTGGCTTGTTATAAGCTGTGACGAAGGTACGCCCATCCAGGACGATCATCGGATCATTTACATTCTTAGGATGGTTTCTCTTTTCAATCTTATATGAGGCATCTCCTACAGTTTGTGAATGAACGTACAGACGGTCTCCCTGAACATACCAGGTTCCATTGTCATCAGTTTGTGATGACGTTCCACCGGCATAATCTGGTGTATTTACACTTCTTGAACTTTCATTATGATAGAGATAAGTACCATCAGCATTCAGTGTGACACATTCACTGGAGCTGCTTGCGCCCTGGTTGTAACTATTCACATTTGTAAAACACCACTTACCTACGAGTTCCATGGCCACTTGGCCAGTTCCTGTGGATTGTTGCTGGCCATTACCTGATGAAACATTTCCCCTTGAATATGTAACTGTACTATTATTGCCGGACAAAGAAAGCTGGTCTCCTTTGATCGTGTATTGAAATGAGATTTCACCCTGCGATGTAGTCAGCCTGATATAACCGGCTGAAAGCTGATAAGGGAATACCTGGCCCAGGTATGCACATTGCCCGTTTGCTTTGAATTCTATGGTTTCGCCATTTCCCGACCATATGCCCACGATATCAGCAGAAGAATTTT
>JBDUAU010000017.1:0-6691 GCA_040004485.1 Saprospiraceae bacterium | reverse complement strand
CTGGCTCAGAACAAGACCCATGCAGGCGTCACCACTCTTCCATCCGGCCTGCAATACGAAGTGATGAAGGCGGGTGATGGTGCGAAGCCTAAATCAACTGACGAAGTGCTGGTGCATTATCATGGTACATTGATCGATGGTACTGTATTCGATAGTTCAGTTGACAGAGGCCAGCCGATTTCTTTTCCATTAGATCATGTCATTGCGGGATGGACTGAGATACTCCAGCAAATGCCTGTAGGTTCTAAATGGAAAGTTTACATTCCGTATAACCTGGCGTATGGGGAGAGAGCTGCAGGACCAAAGATCCAGCCATTTTCAACATTGATATTCGAAATCGAATTGTTGGGCATCAACTAATTATTTCTTAATTCCGATGTGATGTTAGAAATTGACATCATTGCAGTTGTCCCGGGTCTCCTTGAGGGGCCCTTTTCGCATTCTATATTGCACAGGGCTGCTGAGAAACAATTGCTGAAGATCAGGGTATTTGATCTTCGTTCATATGGCATAGGACAATACAAACAGATTGATGATTATGCTTTTGGTGGAGGTGCTGGTATGGTACTCATGGCGCAACCTCTGGCTGATCTGATACGTCATTTGCAAAATGAAAATGTATATGACGAAATTATTTATCTGACGCCTGATGGTGTAACCCTGAATCAGGGGATTGCAAATCAACTTTCCCTGAAATCAAAAATGCTCCTGATCTGTGGGCATTACAAAGGGATTGACGAACGCATTAGACAAAAATTTGTAACAAGAGAAATCTCTATTGGTGATTATGTCCTGAGTGGGGGAGAACTTGCTGCTGCAGTACTAGTGGATACCATAGGAAGACTCATCCCTGGTGTATTAAATGATGGAACATCAGCTCTTCTTGATTCATTTCAGGATGATTTGCTTGCTCCTCCTGTGTACACTCGTCCTGCGGATTGGGAAGGTATGAAGGTGCCTGATATCCTGATGAGTGGTCATGAAGCGAAGATTGATGATTGGCGCTATCAGCAATCTCTGGACAGGACGAAGGATAGAAGGCCTGATCTGCTAAAAGATGAATCCTAATCGCCCACAGGCTCCTGGAGCATACTCTACCGTTTCATGAAATCATAGTGGGATCTTCTCGGTCATCGACAACCGCTCCATTCTTGCATTTCCGGAAAGTAAATGTTAACTGCAGGAGTTTGCTCCTGCAGTTAACATTCTACCTCTTATTCTTTAATTATTTTTTCTATCCGAACAGGCAAACCATTGTCAAGTATTTTCACAAAATAAATCCCCGGAGGTAGTGATTCAATCGTGAAGGAATACCTTTCCTTGGCGCCTAATAAATTTTCTGAAAACAGTAGCCTTCCGTACAGATCAATTATTTGAATTGCGCCACCATCAGATAATGCACCTGTAATCTGCAGAATAATTTCTCCTGTCGTCGGGTTAGGAAAAATACTGATGCCTTTATTTTGCAAAGGCTCTTCAGTAGCTACAATTGTTCCGCCAAGGCAGAAGTTGTCCAGTTGAACATATGTGAAAGTTTCTTTTCCTCCCTGAACATTGCTAAATGGATTGGTTACATACATAGCCGGCCTGACAAGAACACCCGGGAAGCCTCCACATGTGTCAAGGGCATCCCAATCTCTGAGGTCATACGGTATCTGAAGATCAAGCCACTCATTATGGGGAAGTCCTCTTAATGACACAGAAGCTAATTCGTAGCAACTTGTACCATCACAGGAATTAAGGCTGATCTGATTGCCCTGATAAAGTTCAATGTCAAATTGTTCTTTTGTAGGCTTACCACGGAAGGGTCTGGGTACTCCTCCCGGGGCTGAATCATTGACGGCAATCCGGATTCTGATCATGCCTTCAATTTTTGCCAGGCATACTGGTTCAACAGTGCTCAGGATATCGGCAGTATCAATATTACCTGACAGCAACATTGTCCATCCATCGATGCTTCCGATCTGGGACTCCAGTAATTTAGGATTTCCTGAACTGGCTTTCCATCCATTTGAATGCCCCCCGGTATTTAGCCCACCTTTTACTGCACCCTCGCTGAATGTAGGATTGTCAAGCACGCTGTTTACACAATCAGGCTGGTTAATACAGGTGACTGTAACAGACTGCGATTTTGTTATTGTTTCACAATTCGTTCCGTCAGCTTTTTTCCTTGTCACCACCATGATGATTGTATAGGTACCTGAACCAGGAAAGACGTAACAAAATGTATTATTTCCAGCACTTGAACCTATGGGTGTTCCATTCGTATTATTGAGATACCATTTTACAGTTTCACAATCACCTAATGCAATGGGTGAAAAACAAGCCTTGCATGACTTTGAGGATAGCACTTGTGTGAAACCTTTATTGACTGCTGTTATGAATGCCTGGACATCCTCCAATGTGCATGGACATACATCTATACATGGAGGATCAAATAAGAATTTGATGACACATGGACATGATTGCGATCCACAATGCCCCATCAATACAAGGCTATAAACACCTGCCTGCTGAAAATATGAATTCGGAAACGACATACTGATGTATGGATTCCCTATTTCACTTCCAGATGCAACCGTGCCACCACCAGGTCCAACTAACTGCCAGTCCACCGGAGCATCATCCGGGCATCCATTTCCCTGACATTCAAATTTTCCTGTGAATGTGTAATTATAACCTGATGGCGGACAACTTAGGAAAACAGGATTACCTCCACATGTCAATGGTACACCTGGCCCGCGTTCGAAACGAATGGCCATATCACTGAAAGTACCACAATGGCATCCTTCACAATTGATGTTCACATCAGTACACATCTGCCTGGCCTGGCAGGCATCAAACACCGTAACGCATATCTGATAGGTTCCGCTATTGCTGAATGTAAATGTCCATGAACCACCTGGATCCGTTACCACTTGTGAGACCGGAAAACCGCCCACTACATACGGTGGTGTTCCAAACCAATAGCAGGAATCAAACTGTGGAGCGGTGACAATAATGCTGCAACCATTGTTGACTACAGTGAAACCCTGATTAACCAACCCATCGAAAACAAGTGAATCGGTGCAGCATGAATCGCATGGCGGTGTGACACAATTTCCACATACAGAAACATCATCAATGTAATAGTAGGAACCCTGGTAAAATCCACCAAGACCTATAACCGGTGTCGTTGAAATATTGTCATAGAAATTTCCAATGACCAGAAAATTCTCACCACCACTTGCTACATACGTACCACTGACAAGGGTCCATCCGGTTTTATTTGTAATGAAGTTGCCCAGAGGATTTGAAACCTGAGGCGTTAAAGACAAAACAGGTGCCCCTGTAATGGGGCCCACCATTGTGTTGGAAAGGTAAGCTCCAAATTTATCGATAGCCCAACGTGCCTGGTCTGCAAGACTCACATAGAATGAAACCTGGTATGAATTACCAGATATGAGTGGTGATGACAGTTGAACTTCAAGATATTCACGATACAGATTGGTAGGCTGCAAAATAAATCCCGCATAGGCTGAACCTGTTCGAGGTGTTTGAGACCCAAACGAATTATTAGGCACACTCACACCACTTACGGATGTTGCACAACTGTTGTAATAATCTGCAGATCCATCGGTTGGAAGAATCCATGACGACGCAGTGAAAGGTGGAGAAAGCCCGGTAGGACATGAAATGTAATTTTCAAAGCTTGGATTCACTACAAGATTGTTGGGACAGAGCTCACTGCAATCAAGCGTGATCGTATCATGAAGGACCTTTTCAAAACAAATCAGACCGCTAGTATCAAGTTCAATCGCCAGATAGGTGATGATAAAAGTACCACTCACTGAATAGTTGTGTGAAATCATTGAACCTGAATTGAAAGGTCCGTAATTCTGATTGCCATCACCCCAATTAACAGAAGCGATATAGTCACCACAATCCGGCAGATTACCTATGTTGAGCGTGGCAGTGCAAAGTGAATTGTCTATTGTTAAGTTTGTTGCATTCATTACAGCGGTGCAGAATGCTGCGAAGTCAACACAACAAGAGTCACCACAATGTGGAATATAAACACAAAGGGAATCTCCCTCGAAGCAACACCAATTGTCTCCACTAAAAGAATCATGCAGACGAACTTCAAATGTCAGCTTGTCCCCAATATTTAAACCAGTACCGAAAATGAAAGTACTGATGGTAGTCGTTCCACCAAATGGAAGCGGAGTGATTAAAATTGGATTTGGAAATACGGTCACAGGTGGCCCACCGATTTGATTCAAAATCACTTCATTCGCTGTATGAGGAGGCGTTGAATTATTTTGAATGGTCATCGTCAGCTGGTAATAAAAATTACCCGTTTCATCCTCGATGCATTCAATGTTTTGCTCCAGTACTTCAACACATTTGTTATCCACAACCGGGCAATCAAAAATCAATGTATCAGAACAGGCAATACTATCTTTTCCATGTGAATTGGTGGTTAACCAGTTTAGCACAACGACTTGTGGAGTCTCATTAGGTAGATCTATTCCATCCAGACAGAAGTTAATCAGTCCTGCTGTTGTTCCATTTGGAATGGAGCCTGAGATGTGCTGCCATTGGATTAAGGTGTTTGTCGAAACCGGATTAATCCAGTCGCCAGGGAATGGGCCGCCTGTGAAATGCGAACCGAAAATAACTCCGGGAGTAATTAATGCTATTTCAACTTTTGTGAAAAATTTGTATTTGCAACTATTTATGATATCAAGTGAATGACAACAACTATCTACCGGCGGAATTGAATGAACTACTACGCCCTTGTCTTCACATGGATCGCAGCATGGTTCAAGAAGGATGCAATGTTCGACAGTAGAATGACAGCAGGAATCGTTGCTGGATAATCCCACATCGAAACAAATCAAAGTGGGTGAGAGTACAGGTGTAACTGCCACAATTTTGACGCAGAGTTGTGGAGAGCATGAGTCAGGTTCGATACCCGGATTTAAAGGTGGATTAGGTAATGCAATGGTCGGACTTGTAATATTAATGTTTGGAGGTGGACAAGGTTTAAATGCATAACCCGGAGGAAGGCTGTTTAAAACTACCTGGCTGGCATTGAAATCACCTGCGTTTTGCACCTGGAAATAATAACAGTATTCAAGTGGATTTTCAGGATTGCACGCTATCGAATCATTTTTTATGTAGACGCATGTATCACCAATCACAGGAGGCTGGCAATAAAAACATAACGTGTCTGTGCAGGCAAGGAAAGCCCCATCAACAGGAGTAGGTCCTGAATACCAACGGATGACAATGCATTGCGGCACCTGAGATGCATTGGTGATGTTAGATAAGCAGAAATGAAGAAGCTGAGTATAATCTCCGGCAGGAATTGATTGATGCGGAGTAGTTCCTATAGTCAGCAATGTACCTGTTGGACCACCTCCCAGAAGCAACCCACTACTTCCATTAATTGATGCATTATTAAAAACAACTCCTGATGTGAGATTTTCTATTTCAATATATTGAATCGGTGATTCATGAACTCCGAAACTCAGATCAAAACAGCATGAACCGGCGACAGAATCTTTGTGCACTGTCAATGAATCGCATGATATTTCAGGCGATTGCAAACAACCGCATTTGAGAATTTCAACATCGCCCAGCAGGATTTTATCATGCGTACAGACGTTGTTGTCAAAATCAATTAATAAACTATTGAGATTTGTTCCACCTGCTGAAGGGATGCCTTGCATACCATATACCCATGTGACTCCATTTTGTGAGCAGTATGTATTGAACGAAGTATAAGGATGCAGGTTATCGCCTGTGTTCCAGACAAATTGATCGCAATCAGGCTGAGAGATCACTGCAGGATCAAAACTTGCATAACCATAATCACATCCACCTGCACTGTTTGAACCTGAATTTGTATCCCCTGTTCTAAATTTTAAGTTGAGGTTGCTTGCAGTAATATTACCATGGCCTGGCGTCAATTCCCATTGCCCTGTCCCTGTATTGAAAAAATATTCAAGCAACCTGGAGCTGTGCGCATAGCTATACCAGCTTTGCGTAAAGGCACCGCCACAATCTGTAGCCATCGTTCGTTCAGCGAGCAGCATTTTTCCATCAGCAGCAAATGCGATGTCGGAAACAGGGTTTGAAAATGTACTTGCAGGCAATGTTGGAATAGCAATTTCAAGAACTTCTCCATTTTCCCAGGCTGTAGCCAATGTACCGTTTGTTGCAGCAAATTCTCCTACGCCGTTCAACCCAATTGACCAGATTTCATTCGCAGCCAATGGATTTGGTCTTCCTATATCCTCTGTCCATGTGGCAAAATAAACACGGTTGTTATAGTAGGCTACTCCCCATGTGCGTTCGCCTCTGACCACGAAATCGGGATTTCCACCCGGCCCGGAAGCTGGTGGATTTATAGAACCAAAAGGATCAAATCGACTCATTACAAGCCCATTCTTTATCCGGTAAATCATCCCATCTGCATGGTTGGTCACGAACAATTGATTGTGTGTAGCATCGTAACCAATATCACCGAGGGCAGAGCCATTGTTTGGAATCTTTGTACCGCCAGGAGTGAAGGGACCTGTATTGGTAATAGCGCCAATAATAAGACCTGTAGTACCACTTACTTTGTAGATTGCTCCCGGACCAGCTGCAGTGAAAGGATTGTAAGCAAATGGAGATGTGGTACTGCATGTGTAAATGGAAG
>JBDUAU010000451.1:0-6722 GCA_040004485.1 Saprospiraceae bacterium | reverse complement strand
CAAAATCTACCTTACTGATAGATAGGTCAACTTTATACAGGTTAGCTTCCTGCGTAGTGATCCATAACCATCCACCCGTCGAGGTATAAGCTGCCCAACCGCTTTCATCTTTAAAGTCTAAAGAAGCTGAGTTTTTATTATTATAATGTATAGCTTTTTGGGTTTCGGGATTATAGCGAAGCAGACCATTGGAATAGGTCCCTATCCAAAGGCATTTTTCGGCATCCTCTGTAATAAAAGTAATGTGATCATATTCGCTTTTTAGTGAAGGCCTGCTTAGTCTCTCAGGGTGATAAGGATCATACGGGTGCCTGGTAATGGTGCCGGTAGAGCGGTCCATTGAATGCAATCCATCACCCATGGTGCCAATCCAAAGTGTTCCTTTACTGTCTTCAAAAATGGCCCGGACTTTATTATTGATAAGACTGTTTTGGTTATTTGGATCATGTACGTAACGTGTAAAAGTTCCATTCTTTCTATCAAACCGATTTAGTCCGCCATTGTCGTTTTGATCCCATGGCATTCCGGCACCTACCCAGATGATACCTTCATGGTCTTCATACAAGGCTCTTATTTTATTATCACTGAGACTGTTGAGGTCTGTGGGGTCATGGACGAAATGTTTGAAGGTTCCGGTAACAGGATCAAAAAGATTCAGCCCTCCATGCGTTCCGATCCATATATTCTTTTGGTGATCGATCAGGATGTTACTAACAGTATCATTGCTGATGCTTGTCGAATCCTCTGGGTCATGTCGAAAATGGGTGAACGATTTTGTAGATGTCTTGAACCTGTCCAGACCAAAACCATAGAAGCCAACCCAGATGATTCCACTCGTATCTGCATAGAGACATTCCGGATAGTATCCACCGAGTGAGTTTGGATTTTTTGGATCATGCAGATAGCGGGTCATCTTGTTGCCATCATACTGTGTGATACACCTGTTGGTTTGATCCGAAAACCACATGGCACCGTCCTTGTCTTGAGTGATGCTATTGATCTTGCCCAGGAAGATTCCATTCATTCCATTGACAAGGTTGAATTTGATCTCTTGTGTTTGCGCTGCAATGTATCCTGTCACAAACAGGAAAAATATAATAAAATGCCTTGATAAATTTGTAACCATTATCTCTTTTGTCTTAATCACGGATTGACGAGGATGTAGGGATTTCCCTGATTGCATTATTGAAAAAATATGCCAACGGTATACGTTTATCATTATAATCTATTGAAACCTTGATTCAATGGTGTGGTAAATGTATAACAAACGTGGTCCCTTCACCTTCCTTCGTTTCTACTTTTATTTCTCCGCCATGGGCTTTCACTATATCGTATTAATGATAATCCTAATCCTGTTCCCTGTCCTGTGGGTTTTGTAGTGAAGAAGGGTTGAAAGATTTTATCTAAAATATTTTGGGGAATGCCGCTTCCATTGTCGGAGACGCGGAGTTCAACTGTTGCCCTTTCTGCAATGATTCCTTCTCCCCCTTGCCCCCTAAATGGGGTAAAATAAGTTTCGTAGTAACTGAGACAAGAGGTTCGAATGCTTCTTCCCCCTTTAGGGGCCCAGGGGGGAGAGTCGCGTTCTTTTTCCTTTCACTCACCACATAAAACGCATTCGTAATCAAATTCAAAATCACTCTTCCGATATCCTGCGGGACAATATTGATGAGTCCAATACTTTCATCATAATCTGTTTTCATCGTGGCATTGAATGATTTGTCTTTTGCACGAAGGCCATGATATGCAAGCCTTAAATATTCATCGGCCAATGCATTGATATCTGTCAGTTCTTTCACACTACTACTGCTGCGGCTATGTTGAAGCATTCCCTTCACGATCGCATCAGCGCGTTTGCCATGAAATATTATTTTTTGTTCATTGTCTTTAATGTTACCGGCAATTTCTTTTGCCAATTGCATATTGCCAATTGCCAATTCATTGTTTAGTTCATCAATTAATTCAGTATTCACTTCCGAAAAATTATTGACGAAGTTCAATGGGTTTTGGATTTCATGCGCAATGCCTGCTGTAAGTTCTCCAAGCGAGACCATTTTTTCAGCATGAATCAGTTGTTTCTGCGTGGATTCAAGCTGGGCTAATGTTTTTTCGATTTCTGTTTTTTGACTTTTAAGCACCACATTGGCTTTCTGCTTTTGCTTGTTGTTTCGGAACAGGATAAATGCAATCAGGCAAAGCATGGTAATTCCGCCAAGAAGAATATTGGTCTTCAGACTATTCCTGAATTTGGTTTTAGCATCCGCCAGTTCCTGTTGACGCTGATCTTCTTGAAAAGTCAGGACCTGCAATTCCTGGTTGGAGCGGGCACTGAACACACTGTCATTGGCAATTTTATAGATTTTCAGGTATTTGAACGCACTGTCGGCATCTGTATTCTCGTAGATCTCAGTAAGTAGTTTAGACGGCTTCAAGCTTAGATATTTAAATTCATCTTGTTGTACTAACGCAATGGAACGCTTAGCATAGTAAAGTGCGGAATCCCGTTGATGAAGCCGCTGATAATGCTCAGCCATACCATACGCAATCAAACTCTGAAACACCACGGACAAATGTTCATTTGCTGCGTCCTCAGCCTGGTGAAAAAAGGACATGGCTTTGACTTGATCGCCTTTCTTGCTGTAGGCTCCGCCAATATTCAGGAGGATAAAAGGCAAATTGCGCGTTACCTTTTCCTTCCTTGATATATCATAGGCCATCGTTGAATAATAAAGTGAGCTGTCCAGTTAATTGGTAACAAGATAAATGGCGCCCAGATTGATGGACGGCCATACGATGATCTCCTGTGTTTTTCCCTGTCTGGCATTGCTCATGGCGGACCAGTATAATTTTAGGGCTTTATCAAATTCCCCTCTATCCTTATAGATGTGAGCCATTTGGTTTTGCGTGATTCCCAGTAGGGATTTGGATTGCACGGTTTCGGCCAGCGCGATGGCTTTGTGATGGTACTCGAGTCCTTTTACATAATTGCCTGACATGCGATAACTCTGGCCAAAAAAACTCAGCGCACTAGCTTCCAGCATTTTATTCTTTTTTTCCTTAGCCAGTGTGTATAACCGTTGGCTCATATCCAGGTACAATAGGGGATAAGCTTCGATGCCGGTGTAGTAAATATTCAGGACCAGTTCAAAAAGCTTTTCATCATCTTTCTCCGTTTTGATCTTTTCAAAAACGGTATCCAACCTTAACTGGATGAGATGGGAGATACTATCCTTGTTTTGTGCAGCAACCGAGGCGCTACTAATGATCAACTAAAGAAATAGCAGTTGCTTCATTAACAGGTATGTTTTACGAAGTAAAATAGGTAAAGAATAATAGAGTGCTATACAGCACCGTGCTATTCGACAGAATCATGTATAATCACAATGATTAGCCAGGGTGGTTACGGCACTCTTACATACTTTTAAATAATACTTTTTGCTCCAGGTCTAAAAACGGGATGCTTCAATAGAAGCATTATGAATCTGATTATAATGGAAAGATAACAAAGAACCAACGCCCTTCTATTAGTCGAGCCACTTACAACTAATAACTTATTTTATATTTACTCCGGATACATCATTAACCACTCAGAACACATGTCACATCCAGATAAAATAGATTGGAAAGGGATTTTTTCACCCTCATCCATCCTGTTTACTTTAATTGGTGTTTTGTCGGCGATTGTAGCTCTTGAAGGATTTATGATTCCCAACCATTTTATTGATGGGGGTATCACGGGGATTTGCATCCTGCTTTCGAAAGCCATGAATGTCGATATCCGCTTTCTGCTGATCGGACTCAACATTCCCTTTATCCTGATTGGATACCACCGGATAGGAAAATCGTTTGCTATCCAGACTTCCTTTGCCATCTTACTCCTCGTGATCGGGTTGAATACACTCGACATCCCGATGATTACAAATGATAAGATCCTGATCGCGCTGTTCGGTGGATTTTTCATCGGACTGGGCATCGGATTTGTCATAAAGAGCGGAGGTGTACTTGACGGACTTGAAGTCATCGCGCATTACACCACTAAAAAATCCGGATTTTCCACGGGAGAAGTTGTCATGTTCATCAATACAGCAGTGATATTGGCAGCAGCATATCAGTTTGGTCTTGAAGCAGGAATGTATTCTATTCTGACATATTTCACCGCCATGAAGATTTCTGATTATGTCGTCGATGGATTTGAAGAATATACAGCACTCACCGTGCTATCAGAAAAGCATGAAAACATTAAAAGTATTATTGTCAATGATTTCAATAAAGCGATTTCTGTTTTTAAAGGAGAACGGGGATACCTGCCGGGAAGCTTCGATGTCAAATACGATTGTGATATCATCATGACGATTGTGACCAGGCTGGAGCTTCACAGAATCAGACAAGCCATAATCACGGAAGATCCATATGCATTTATTTATATCACCAGTATTAAGGAAGTGAAGGGTGGTGTCATCAAGCAAAAAATAAAACATTAAGCTATGACTAACTTCCCGGAAATGCATGATAAAGTTTTTCACATACTCGATCATCAGTTGCCTTCATTTCTGACTTATCATTCACCAAAACATACAAAGTATGTATTGGAACAGGCGGAAATTATTTCAATACATGAAAAAGTCAGTGAACATGATCTATATCTTATAAAGACCGCTGCGCTTTTTCATGACATCGGTTTTATACAACAATATAAAGATCACGAAGAAGCCGGCTGTGAAATCACAAAAGATTTCATGGACCGCTATGCTTTTGATCCTGTGGATGCAGAGAAGATATATGGAATGATCATGGCTACAAAAATTCCACAGAAGCCTCATACCTTACCTGAAATGATCGTAGCTGACGCCGATCTTGAATACCTGGGCACAGATTTGTTTTACAAAGTCAGCCAGTTGCTATACAGGGAAATGCTTTATCTCGATCCAGATCTTAATATAAAATCATTTAATCAGATCCAGATTAAATTTATCAGTGCACATACCTTTCACACTGATTTTTGTAAAAATAACCGCGAGGAAAAAAAAATGCAAAATCTTAAAGAATTAATGAAGAACATGTGAAAATCCTAAAATCGAAAATTTAATTTTTATTCACTCGTCACTCGTCACTCGTCACTCGTCACTCGTCACTCGTCACACTCGTTACTCGTCACTCGTCACACTCGTCACTCGTTACTCGTCACTCGTTATCTCTTATCCAATGTCCTCCGTATCAATTCCCCTTTACTATTGATCTCAAGCACCTGATAAATATGTTTGATATGTGTGCGAACCGTATCCAGAGAAATACCCAGTTTATCAGCAGCCATTTTATAGCTCAATCCATCGACGATACATTCTACGATTTCATGTTGTCTGGACGTCAGCGGGCCATCTTCCTTTTTGGGTATCGGGGCAAAATGTTCTACCACCTTTCGGGCGATACTCGGTGACATGTAAGACCCACCTCTGTGTACAGTGAGTATCGCATCACGTATCGTCACAAGCGAAACTCTTTTTGACAGATAGGAGCAAGCACCTGCACAAAGCGCTGCAAAAATCTTATCACTTTCCTCAAAGGTGGTCAGCATGATGATGTCAATTCCAGGTCGCAATTTTTTGATAGAAGGAATTCCTTCAATACCGGATTGACCGGGTAGTTGGATGTCCAATAGCATGACCTCCGGTATCAGGCGCGCATCAGTATCAAGCACCGTTAGAAAATCTTCCATCGAAACCGCCGTATAGACTAACTCGAATTGAGGGTCCCCACCAAGGAATGTCCGCAGGCTTTCCCTGATGATGGGGTCGTCTTCAACTATGGCCAGGGCGATAGGTTTCATACAATAAAGGTACTCAGTGAAAAATCCAGCTTAGATCACATCTTGATGCGAGGGGTAATATCCTCATAAAATCAGATAATTTGCAGGCGCATAAGACTCTGCTTTGATGGCCTTCAGTGGAACCACACGATTTTACAACGCTTGTTTTTTACAGTCATTGCAGGTCATAACCTTCCTTCAGCTTTGCTTTTTTACTTTATCACTTGACGCTCAACGTTTACCTAAAGGTGACGCGCTGACGATCGAAGATGGCCTGAGTTTCCGTGATGTCACTGTCGTCGGGCAGGACAAACAGGGACTGATGTGGTTTGGTACCCGTCAGGGATTATGCAGATATGATGGAAACCGGTTTACACGATTCGGTAATGATCGCAGGGCGGACCAGTTTTTTCCGGGTGAGAGTATATTTTCTGCCGGGATGCGTTTTGTCAATGACAGTACATTATGGATTATAGCTGACAATCATTTATATAGTTTAAACCAGAATAATTTCAGGTACCAGGACCTGACGCGTGAAATGGGAATCCGGGGAGACGTGTTGCAGTTGCAGCCATCACATGATGGAAGCATCTGGGTCGTATGGGAAGATGCAACAAATCAATACCTGTGCAGAAGTGAAAACGGAAATCCTTTCAAAGAAATCGCGACTACTGTAAGGAATCGGCGTGAATTCACAAGCCTTGCCATCGATACATCAGGCAATGCATGGTGGAGTACCATTTCTGATGGATTGCGTCAAATCAGCACGAAGGGAGAAGTGCTCAACGCATCAAAGCCGGATAGTTTCAATTGGTATGGCACCACGATGTATTATACACCTGTTTTTGTGGACAGCCATAATCGTGTATTTATTTTGCCTAAAAGTAAATATCAGATCTGGTGGTATCATCCACAGGAG